>WHTS01000008.1:0-7347 GCA_009377585.1 Betaproteobacteria bacterium | reverse complement strand
CGTCACGAAGCGCAGTCAAGATGCTGCGCGTCACGAAGCGCAGTCAGGGTGTTGCGCGCTCGTCGGCGGCCTTCATGTATTTTTCGAGGATGGCCGTGACGCGAGCGCGGGAAGCCGCCGCGTCCGCGGCGCTGCGCTCCACCTCGGCCACTTCCGTGGCAAGGCGCGTATCCTTCACCGACTCCTGCAGCCAGCGCGAATAGTCGCCCTGGCGCAGGTGATGCAGCCAGGTCTCCTCGTCCACCCCCATTCCGATCTGCAGGAACAACGGCAGGTTCTGCGCGCGCAGGTTCAATTTCTTCTGCGCGCCGCGGAAATAGAAGCTGCGCTCGGCGGGCAGCTGGCCTTCCACCAGGCGCCGGCGATGCTGCTTGCGCTCGGCTTCGCTGGGCTGCATGGCAAAGCGAAGCGGCGCCTCGGCCGTGCGCCGCATCCACGCTACTGCCTCGCCGGGTCGGAGGGAAAAATGCGCCGGCACCGCGCAGGCGAGCCCCAATGGACCACAGTACTTCGCCAGGGTCGCGGTGGGATTGGCACCGATTCCGATCAGCGCGTCCACCGAGCCGAGCACAGCCGGGCTCATGCTCTCCGGGTGCACGCTCACGTACATCATGCTGCTGCCGAAATCGTTCGGTTTGAGGGCAGCGTCGGAATCCTCCGCGGGTAGCAGGAATTGCGCCTCGCCGACAAGGATCCAGTGCGGGCGCCCGCAGGTCGCGCGCAACGTGGCGAGCTGCGCGACCAGTTCCTTGAACGCGGCGGGCCGCTCATCGGCGGCGAGCCCCGACAGATTGATCACGACGTTGGTATGCGGGTTCTCCAGCGCGGTCACCACTTCTTCGGGGCTCGGCTCGCGTTCGGCGCTGCCCAATACGACAGCCCCGGGCAAGTCGGCATAGTCGCCCTCCGGATCGACCGCGCAGTATTGATAGCCGTTCTCCGCCAGCCGCTCGAGAATGCCGGCTGCGTAGACCGATTTGCCGCTGCCCGAAGGTCCGGCGAGGAGCACGTTGCAACGCGCCGGCGCGATACACAGCGGCGTGCGATCTTCGCGGTGACCGAGCAGAACGCCGCGCCGTGACGTCCCTTGCGCCCAGGCGCGCAGGTCATCGGCGAGGATAGCGTCCATCAGCTCCGAGACCGCGGCGCCGTGCGCGAGTGCACTGGTGCGGTCCGCATCGCGCTTGAGCATCGGCAGCGCGTTCGCGACCGCCACGCCGAACTCCGCCGAGCGCAGCAGCGCATGATCGTTTTCCGCATCCCCGATCGCGGCCACATTGCGGGCGGAGAGCTTCATGTCGTCGAGTGCCGCCGCCAGGCCGCTCGCCTTGTTCACGCCCGCGGGCAGCACCATTACCGCACCCTTGTTGAAGATCACCTGCAGCTCGAGCCCCAGATCGCGTATGGTCTCGAGCACGATCTTCTCGTTGGGCGTCACGGTCGCCACGATCGAGGCGCCGACCGAGAGCGGATCGACGCCGCGGCGCACCAGCTCGGAAACGAATTCGGGCGGCGGCGGTATGCCCAGAGGCTTGCGTGCGCCGGTGCGCGGATAGAACAGCAACGCCCCGTTCTCGGCGACGACCCGGTCGAACACGCCGATCTCGGGAAAGATCCCGATCAGCTCTTCCAGCTCGCGTCCCGTGACCAGCAGCAGCTTGCGGCCCGATGCCGCGAAGCGCTTGAGTGAGCGCACGGTTTCCGGAAAAACCCGACCCTGCGAGGCCAGGGTGCCGTCGTAGTCGACTGCGAGCGCAGCGAACCGCATGCCGCTAGGCCCGCTCGCAAGTCACCGCCCGGGCTACAGGACACTCAACCTGCATGGTGCTGCGGCGATCGAAGCGACGAGGAGTAAGCGGCCGCAGTCGAAACGGCGCCGACGTCTCCAGCCGGTGTCCGCGCAGGCCGCACGACCGTGCTTCCGGTTGCGTTCGTCGTTGCCGCGGGCGTGCGACCTTGCATGGCGGCCCGGCGCGCTTGCTGCCTGGCTGCGTAGTAGCTCCATGCGCTGTGCCCCAGCGCCCAAGGCGATCCATAGCGCGAGCGCGCGTAGGCGAACAGAGCACTTCCAATCAAGCCGCCCAAACCCACCTTCGCGGTGGTGTCGGCGGTCTGGGCCTGCGACTTCGATCGTCGCGGGCGCCTGGGCCTGGTGAGCTCGCCCAGAACGAAACCGACTGCGAGGGCAGCGACCAGCCCTTTGGGCGAAGAGGCGACGTCGCGCGTCCTCGCAGTCAGGTCTTCAGCCTGAGCGACCAGCGCTTGCCTGTCGCGGACGAGCCGCGACTCGGCTTCACGGATATCGTCGTCGTATCTTGTGCTCATGTGGGTTCCCGGACGCTCGCCGCTTCGTCGCCGCGCAGCTGACGCAAGGTTGCCGCAAATGGCGGCTCCGAAAACATGTGGCGCATTCGCAGCGCCAGTATCGCCCCGGCTACGATGTTGAGTGCCGCGGCTGCGGCCAGGGCGGCGACCCAGGATGCGCCCGTGCCGAGCATCCAGACGATGCCGGCGGCAACCAACGCAAGCCAGGCGGTAACCAGCAGAATCGCGGCCACCATGCCATAGCACAGCATCCAGGCGAAGCGAACCGCGGCGAGCCGCGCGTCCAGCACGGCCAGTTGCAAATAATCCGACGACAGCGTTCGCGATTGCCGCAGCAGCGAACCCGCGAGCCGACCGATGCGTGAACGCGGCTCGCCGGCGCCGTGAGGCGAGCGCGGCTCGCCAGTGCTATCGACGCTGGCGAATGGCTCGCCATACACGCTCTGTTGCATCGCCGATCAGCGGAAGTGGATCAGACGGCTCAGGAGGAAACCGGCCCCGACGGCGATCCCGACGGCGGTCACGGGATGCGCGCGCACGTAGGCACAGCCCTGCTCCTTCCATTCCTGCGCCAAGTGGCCGTACTTGGTATCGCCGACATGGTGGACGCGATCCGCTGCCGAGGACGCCGCGGATGCAACGCGGTCCACCGTGTGATGGGCCGATTGCGTCAACCGGTCGATGCCCGCGTGCGCCTTGTCGGACACATTGGAAGCCGAGCTGCCCATGCCGCTCGTGGTGTTCGAACCTACCGTGCTCTGTTGCATTTGCATCTCCTTGAAAGGGATATCGCCTGCAAGGGAGTGCACGCTGCGTGCCCGCGTGGAGGACTGGCATAACGCCGGCCTTCTTGCCAATGCGTCGCGTACGCACGTGGCCCCTAATGACGTGACTCTAGGCGATCGGCATCACTCGCCGCGACTATGAGCCCGAGATCGGTTGCGCGCGTTTCACTCAGGCGCGTTTGCGCGCCTGTTTTCGCTCGGACGCGTTTGCGCGCTTTTTCCCGCGTGCCTTCGTGCGCGTCGCGCGCTGCTTGCCGCCACCCTTCGTGTCGCGCTTGTCGAGGCTATCCTTGAGCAACGCCATGAGATCGATGACCTGGGCCGTCTTGCGCGGCTCGCTCGGTTGCTCCGCTGCGGTCAATTCGTGAGTCTTGCCGGCTTTTGCTTTCGCCTTGATGCGCGCCATGAGGTCCTCGCGATACGTGTCGTGGTAGCGCGCGGGGTCCCAGCGTTCGCTCATTTCCTCCACCAGCCGCTCGGCCATTTCGAGCTCCTTCCTCGACACCCCGAGCTTGTCGAGGCTGGCGCCCGGAAGCTTCAACTCGTCGCGCGGCCGGATCTCCGATTCGTAGCGCACGGTATTGAGCAGCAGCATCCGTTCGACCGGGATGAGCAGCGCGAGATGCTGGCGCGTATGTAGAACGACCGATCCCAACCCGACCTTGCCGGTGCGCTCCAGCACCTCGCGTAGCAGCGCATAGCCTTTGTCGCCGCGCTTGCCCGGCTCGAGATAGTAGGGCCGCTCGAAATAGCAGGGCGGCACCTCGGCAGCCTGCACGAAGGCGAAGATGTCGACGGTCTGCGTCGCCTTGACGTTCGCCTGGCGCATGTCCTCTTCACTCACGACGACGTAGCGGCCCTTGCTGTACTCGTAGCCTTTGACGATGTCCGCCGCCGCGAGCTCCTTGCCTGTGCGCTTGTTCACGCGCCGATAACCCACCGGAGCGTAATCGCGCTTGTCGATCAGGTCGAGATCGAGCTGGTTCTCGCTCGAACCGCTATGCAGGTTCACCGGGACGTTGACCAGCCCGAACGAGATCGCGCCTTTCCAGATCGCGCGCGGCATGCGTTGTTCTTCTTGACCGGATCGGCGCCAGTTCCACGCGGCGCGTATGGACGCCGCCGAGGCTGCGCGCCGATCAGAATCCGCTCGGCTGGATCGTGGCGGCGTGGTCGACCGTCTTCGGCTTCTGGGGCGTGCCGCGCGGTTCGCAGGCCACCAGCGCAAGACACACCAGCAGGGCGATCAGAGCTTGCTTTTCCATGCGCACCTCCATCGATTCCGACTCCGACTGCGCAGATGCAGGCGACATGCCCGGGCGTGCGAGGCCGGGACGGCTGTGCGGGCATCGGTCTTGCGTCGAGTGGCAGACTACCGCAGTTATTTTTTTTCGATTCATGGAGTAACGCGATGGCCAAGCTCGTCACCGGACGAATCGATGATGCCGATGAACTGCAACGCACACTGACCGCGCTCGCCGAGGCAGGATTCGACCCGCGCGAATACGGCACCTTCTATGTAGGTCCCGCCGGCCAGCACGACATCTTCCCGATCGGCGGCGACGCCTATCGCGACAAGGCCACCGAGGAAAGTGCCGGTGGCGCTGCGACCGGCGCCGCCATGGGCGGAGCCGCCGGCCTCGCTATCGGAGCAGTAGGTGCCGTCGCGCTGCCGGTGGCGGGAATCGCAGCCGCGCTCGCCGGCGCGGGCGTGGGCGCCTATGTAGGCTCGCTCATGGGTGCGATGTCCCAGGCACACCATGCCGAGCGCAGCGAATCCACGCAGGAACATCCGGTGGAACCCCAAGGCGGCGTGAGGATCGCCGTCAACGTGGAGCGCCTCGGAACCGAAGCTCGCGCCATGGAAATTCTGCGCAATGCCGGCGCGGAAGACATCGTGCCGGCAGAAGGCGAATGGCGCGATGGTCAGTGGAAGGATTTCGACCCGCGCGTGCCGGCGGATCAGACGCGTGAGTGATCGCGGGACAGAACTGCTGCTGGAACGAGGCGGACACTTGCTCGAGTAAGGCGGCAGTCGCCAGGATTTCGGTAAACCGGCGGCTCGCGCACCCTGGCCCTCGGTTCCAGCAAGCTGGCGCCGACATTCCGCAAAGAAGTATGGACGAACGTCTACTATCCAGCGATTCGCGCCCGGGACTTGAACGAGGCCAGCGCCGAACCTTTTCGCCCTCGCTTCAACGAGCTTCAGGTTCCGGGGAGCATTGCTCCGCCGGAACCGGTCACTCAACGCGCGCCCGGCCGCTCAGGAGTCGCCGGGGAGTCGCCTGAAACTCAGCCTGCACCCGTGGCGTTGAGCTTGTTGTCCACGTCCTTCACGCCATCGACGCCCCTCGCGATCTGAACCGCTTTGTCGATCATGTTCTTGCTCGGCACTTCGCCCTTCAGCGTAACGGTGCCGTTGGTCGTGTCGACGTTGATTTTGGTGCCATCGACGTCCGACTCGGCCAGCAACGCCGCCTTGACCTTGGC
The DNA here is from genome assembly GCA_009377585.1 of Betaproteobacteria bacterium. Classification (NCBI taxonomy): domain Bacteria; kingdom Pseudomonadati; phylum Pseudomonadota; class Betaproteobacteria; species Betaproteobacteria bacterium. The sequence goes on along the minus strand of WHTS01000008.1, from coordinate 1,747 downwards.
CGTGACGGTGGCGTCGTCCACGGTCTGGCCGGCCGTGCGATCGGTGCTGTCGGCGGTGCTCGCGGGCGGGGTGGTGGCCGATGGGGCGCCCGCAGTCTTATCGGGCGCCGTCGGCGCAGTGGCCGGCGGTGTCGGTGGTGTGGTGGTATCCGCAGGCGGGGTCGTGGTCGTGTCGGACGCGCGGCCCATGGTGGTGGTATCGGCTTCGCGATCGCCGCAGCCGGTCAACCCGGCGAGGGCCAATGACACCGCTGCAGTCATCAGCGCGGTACGGATCTTCATGATATCTCCTTGTGGTTGCGTTGAATGGCACGGTGCGTTTAGCAATGCTGGTGCCCGGTTGCCGTTCGTACGCGCCATCGACCCCCGGCACGTGCATTGCATTACCCCCGCGACGGCGCCCGCGAATTGCCGTTGCACGCCGAATTCCCGAATAGAAACTTGGGACTGGAAACGAGATGGCCGCAAGCAGGTTGGCACCACCCGAGGCACCGGCGCCTGCCGGACAGCCCTCCCCGACGCAAGGCGCGTCCTCGCCCCGGCTGGGCCCGCTGCTCGCTTCTGCATTCGACGTCACCTCCTCCGTGCGTTACGCGCTATGGGTCCTGGTGCTGATCGCGATCGCCTGCATTCTCTATCTGACTGCTTCGCTGCTTTTGCCGATCATGGTGGCAGGCACGCTCGCGTTGCTGCTTTCTCCCGCGGTGAGCGCATTGAATCGGTTGCATCTGCCGCAACCGGCGAGCGCCGGAATCGTGATGCTGCTCGTGCTCGTCCTGCTCGGCGGGCTTGCGATCAATGTCGCAGGCCCCGTGCAGCGTTGGATCGAAACGGCGCCCAACCACCTGCGCCGGCTCGAGAACCGAATTTCCGCCTTGATGGTCCCGGTGGAGGCCGTGCGGGAAGCGACCGAAAAGGTAAACGCGATCGCGGCCGACAACTCGAAGCCGAAGCCGCGCGAAGTCCTGGTCGAGCGCGCAGGTTTCAGTTCGGCGCTGAGCTTCACCGTCAACACGCTGATCATGGTGCTCAGCACGGTGATGCTCGCTTACTTCCTGCTCGCTTGCGGCGACGTCCTGATGCGAAAGATCGTCACCGTCACCCCCGATCGGGAAGACAAGCTACGCATGCTTCAAATCGCGCGTACGATCCAGAGCGAGATCGGCCGCTATTTTGCGACCATCACACTGGTCAACATCGGGCTCGGCATCGCGACCGGGCTCGCCATGTGGATGCTCGGCATGCCGACGCCGATCGTCTGGGGCGTCGCCGTGGCGCTGCTGAACTTCCTGCCCTATATCGGACCGCTGATCGCCACGGTCATGCTGGCCGCGGTGGGTTTGCTGACATACGATTCGCCTTGGGGAACGCTCGCCCCGCCCGCCGCGTTCCTGCTGCTCAACTTCATCGAGGATCAGCTCATCCTGCCCTTCCTGCTGGGCCGCAGTCTGCGGCTCAATCCCGTCGTCATTTTCCTTTGGGTGCTGATCTGGGCGTGGATGTGGGGCATCGGCGGGATTCTGATCGCAGTCCCCTTGCTGGTCGCCGTTCGCATCTGCGCCGAGCGTCTACCCAAGTTGAGGCCGCTCGCCGTCGTGCTGTCTCGCTCCTGATCCGATAAAGCTTTCGCAACGGTCACTGTTGTCCAAGACAGAAATGACGTTGGGCCGTCCGTAGGTGTAGGGTATGGATGAATTGCGAGAGACATCCAATCCACACCGAGAACGGAGGCCCAACGTGAAGGCAT
>WHTS01000007.1 GCA_009377585.1 Betaproteobacteria bacterium | reverse complement strand
TCCACGTTCCGCGAACGAAATCGCGGCATTGCCCGCGATCACGAAGTGGTCGAGCACCCGCACGTCCACCAGCGCTAAGGCCTGGCGCAACGCCCGTGTGAGCGCTTCGTCGGCGTGGCTCGGCTCGGCCACGCCGGACGGATGGTTGTGCGCCAGTATCATGGCGGCTGCATTGCGGGCGAGCGCGCTCTTGACCACTTCTCGCGGGTAGACACTGGTCTGGGTCAGCGTGCCTCGGAACAGTTCCTCGTCGCCGATCACCCGGTTCTGCGCATCGAGGTACAGGCCGACGAACACCTCGTGCGGCAGGTCGCGCAGCTTCAGGCGCAGGAAGTCGCGCACCGCCCCGGGCGAGACCAGTGCATCGCGCCGCGCCATCTCTTCGCGCAAGGTTCGACGCACGAGCTCCATCATCGCACTCATCTGGCAGAAACGGGAGATGCCGAAACCGCGCTGCTCGCATAGCACCGCGCGCTCGGCCGCGAGTATGGCGGAGAGGCTGCCGAAGCGTCCGAGCAGATCGCGTGCGACATCGACCGCTGTCTTGCCGCGCACGCCGGTGCGTAGAAAGACGGCGAGCAGCTCCGCATCCGACAGCGGCTGCGCGCCGCAGCGCAGAAGGCGCTCTCGCGGGCGCTCGGCTCTCGGCCAATCGCTAATTGACATACGCCTTCCCGTTCGTTCGCTCCAGCGCGACCGCGAGTCTGCCATCGTGGCCGGGGTTGCGCGCTCGCCCACAAGGCCTATGCCGGATACCCTGGCCGGACGCTCGAAAGCAAGGCTCGTCCGGCGCGTCCGGTCCGCCCAGTGGGCTTGCGCTTCCTGGTTTACACTCACGCATCGCTTCTTCGTACGCGACACATCATGCCCGCACGACCGAAACCTCGCCTGCTGCTCGGGCTCTCCGGCGGTATCGCGGCCTACAAGGCGGCCGAGCTCACCCGCCTGTTCGTGCAGGAGGGCATCGACGTCCAGGTCGTCATGACCGAGGCCGCATGCGGCTTCATCACGCCGGTGTCCATGCAGGCGCTCTCGGGCAAGCCTGTTTACAAGGATATGTGGGACGCGCGCATCGGCGACAACATGGCGCATATCGACCTGTCGCGCGACCGCGATGCGATCGTCATCGCACCGGCAAGCGCCGATCTGCTCGCCAAGCTTGCCCATGGACTGGCCGACGACCTGCTGTCGACGCTGTGCCTGGCGCGCGATTGCCCGCTGTTCGTGGCCCCGGCGATGAACCGACAGATGTGGCAGAACGCGGCCACGCAACGCAACGTCGCCCAGTTGAAGAAGGACGGCGTCATCGTGCTCGGTCCGGCGAGCGGCGATCAGGCCTGCGGCGAGGTCGGCTTGGGCCGCATGCTGGAAGCGGCGGACATCTGCGAGGACGTGCTGACGGCGCTGATCGAGCCCAAGGCGCTGCGGGGCAAGCGGGTGCTGCTCACGGCCGGCCCGACCTTCGAGGCGATCGACGCAGTGCGGGGGATCACCAATCGCAGCTCGGGCAAGATGGGCTTCGCGGTCGCGCGCGCCGCGTGCGAGGCGGGTGCCGAAGTCACCATCGTGTGCGGACCGACCACGCTGGCGCCGCTGCGTTCGTGCACGGTCGTGCGCGTGGAAAGCGCCGAGCAGATGTTCGGCCAGGTCAAGGCGCATCTCGAAGGCTGCGATATCTTCATCGGGGTGGCCGCGGTGGCCGACTACCGCCCGGCAAGCGCAGCCGAGCACAAGATCAAGAAATCCGATCAGCGCATGACAGTCGAGCTTGTTCCGACCACCGACATTCTTGCCCACGTCGTAGGCCTGTCGAATCCACCCTTCTGCGTCGGCTTCGCCGCCGAGAGCCGCAACCTGGAGGAATACGCGCAGGACAAGCGGCACCGCAAGCGCATTCCGCTGCTGGCCGCGAACCTGGTGCAGGACGCGATCGGCGCCGACGACAACGAGCTGGTCCTGTTCGACGACTCGGGACGCCACGTGCTGGCGCGCGCACCGAAGCTCGAGCAGGCTCGGCAGCTTATTGCGCGGGTGGCCGAGCTCACCGCCAAGGGCGCCAAACGATGACGGCGACCGCACCGCGCTGCATCGACGTGAAGGTTCTGGATGCGCGTCTGCACGAGCAGTTGCCGCACTACGCCACCCCGGGTTCGGCGGGGCTCGACCTGCGCGCCTGCCTGGAAAAGCCGCTCGAGTTGAAGCCGGGTCAGACCGAGCTGATCCCTGCTGGCATCGCGATCCATATCGCCGACCCGGGGCTCGCCGCGATCATCCTGCCCCGCTCGGGCCTGGGCCACAAGCACGGCATCGTGCTCGGCAACCTGGTCGGCCTGATCGATTCCGACTACCAGGGGCAGATCTTCGTATCCACCTGGAATCGCGGCCAGGCGCCGTTCACCGTCGAGCCGATGGAGCGCCTGGCGCAGCTCGTGATCGTGCCGGTGGTGCAGGTCGGCTTCAACGTCGTGGACGAATTCGGCGCCAGCAGCCGCGGCGCGGGAGGCTTCGGCAGCACGGGCCGCTGACGATGGCAAGCGATACCGCCCTGGTGCTGTTTGCGCACGGCTCGCGCGATCCCGAGTGGGCGCGTCCGTTCGAGGCGCTGCGCGCCCGGCTCGAACGGCGCCTGCCCGATACGCCAGTCGTGCTGGCTTTTCTGGAACAGATGCAGCCCGGCCTGCCCGAGGTGATCGGCACGCTGGCCGACCAGAGCATCGAGCGTGTCACGGTGCTGCCGCTCTTCATGGCGCAAGGCCGCCACCTGCGCGAGGAGCTGCCGCGAATCATCGCCCGGGCCTGCGAAGACAATCCCGGCGTGCTGGTTCGAACCAGCGCGGCGGTGGGCGAGATCGAAAGCCTGTTGCAGGCGATCGCCGACTGGGCCGTCGCCGAACATGAGCGCACGCGCGCAGCCGATCTCGGCCATCCACTGGCGTGACGCCGAAGCGCAGCGAACGAGAAAGCGCTGTCAATCCACCCGGATGCCGACCTGCTTGATCAATTTCGCCCAGCGAGCGATGTCCTGGCGCACGATGGTCGTCATCTGCTCGGGTGTGGACGGCGCCGGAACGAAATACTGAGCGATCAGCTTCTCGCGCAACGCGGGCGCCGCAACGATGCGTACGATCTCGCGATTCAGCGTAGCGACGATCGGCTGCGGGATTCCGCTCGGGCCGAGCACCGCGAACCACTGATCGACGTCGTAGCCTTCCAGCCCAGCCTCGGCGACCGTGTGCAAATCGGGTTCGAGGGCGAAGCGCTTTCCGGACGTCACCGCAAGCGCGCGCAAGCGCCCCGCTCGCGCATGCGGCAGCACGTTCGGAACGGTATTGAAAATGACGGGCACCTGACCCGCCAGGCCATCGGCGAGCGCCGGTGCGCAGCCCTTGTACGGCACGTGGATCAGCTCGATCTTCGCCAGGAACTTGAGCAGCTCGCCGGAGAGATGCTGCGGCGTTCCGCTCCCGCACGACGAATAGGCGATTTTTCCAGGTCTCGTCCGCGCGGCTGCGATCAGCTCCTTGATCGAACCGACGGCGAGCGAAGGATGAACCGCAACGATGCCGGAGGTGGAGGCGACCCGTGCGATCGCGGTGAAGTCGCGCACCGAGTCGAACTTGAGCTTCGAGTACAAGCCGGCATTCATCGCGAAGGTGCTGTTCACCATGAGCAGCGTGTAACCGTCGGACGCGGAACGCGCGACGATCTCGGCGCCGATGTTGCCGCTCGCGCCCGGACGATTGTCGATCACCACCTGTTCGCGCCATATCTCGCCGAGCTGCACGCCCAGGATGCGCGCCAAGGTGTCGGTGCCGCCACCCGGAGGAAAGGTCACGACCAGCCGGATCGGCCGGTTCGGAAACGGACCTTCGGCGTGCCGCTCGAGCAAAGCGGCCGGCGCGCTCGCAGCCTGCACGAGCGCACAACACAGCAACAGGCTACCCAGCAGGTGTTTTTTCGGCATGATGAGCGAGCGGCCGGCAAAGCCGCCGTTGGGCCGTTAGGTCGATGCTTGCGGGGTCGACGCTTGCGTCGCCGAGGCGGCGATAGGATGCGCCACGATCCGCACGACTATAGCATGGCGAAGCGACGAGACAGCGGCGGCGGCTGTGGCAGAATCGCTCTACTTGCTTTCGTTCTGATGCCATGAAACCGCTTTCCAAGCGCATCGCCATGCTGCCCGCCCTGCTTGCTTTGGTTACCGCCGCGAGCCACGCAGCCGACAAGCTGCCCGTGATCGAACTGCGAATCGGCGAGCACAAGGTGAGCGCCGAAGTCGCGGCCACGGAACCCGCGCGCACGCTGGGTCTCATGCATCGCAAGCAGCCGCTCGCCGCCGATGCCGGGATGCTGTTCGTGTTCACCGCACCCGGTTTCCACGGCATGTGGATGCGCAACACCTATATCCCGCTGTCGGTCGCATTCATCGACGAGCGCGGCGTCGTTCTCAACATCGCCGACATGATGCCGCTCACCACCGACTCCCATACCGCGGCCGGGTTCGCCCTTTATGCCCTGGAGATGAACCAGGGCTGGTTCGCCGCGCGCGGCATTCGTGCAGGCGCCAAGGTGCTCGGGCTCGAAGCCGCAGCGAAGCCGAAGTAATCGCCGCCACGCGCCAATCGCAAACGATAAAGGGGCCAGGCTCGATCTCGATTGATCGAGCCTGGCCCCTTTTTCTGTTGCGTGACGGTCAGGCGAAATTCTTGGCCGCGAAATCCCAGTTCGCAAGGCTGGCAAGAAAGGTCTCGACGAACTTGGGCCGCGCGTTGCGATAGTCGATGTAGTAGGCATGTTCCCACACGTCGATCGTCAGCAGCGCCTTGTCGCTGGTGCTGAGCGGGGTGCCGGCATTGCTGGTGTTGACGATATCGACCGAGCCGTCGCCCTTCTTCACCAGCCACGTCCAGCCCGAGCCGAAGTTGCCCACGGCCGAGGCCTGGAACTGCTTCTTGAAATCGTCCAGGGAACCCCACTTCTTGTCGATCGCCTGCGCCAGCGCGCCGCCCGGCGCACCGCCGCCGCCCGGCTTCATGCAGCGCCAGAAGAACGTGTGGTTCCAGACCTGCGCAGCGTTGTTGAAGACTCCACCCGGAGGCGCTTTCTTGACGATCTCCTCCAGGGTCATCTTGTCGTACTCGGTGTTCGGGATGAGATTGTTCAGGTTGGTGACGTACGCCTGATGATGCTTGCCATAGTGGAACTCGAGCGTTTCCTTGGATACGTGCGGGGCGAGCGCATCCATGGCGTAGGGCAGAGGCGGAAGCTCGTGCTTCATCTTGTCTTCTCCTGTTGGCGCGAATGGTACAGAGCATTCTAGCCAAACGCCTGGGGCACAACAACCGCGCGCGCCCACGGATCCTGGCTGCAAGTCGAACCATCACGCCACACGCGCCAGCGGCGCCTTCAGGCCGCTACGCTTTCCGCGATGGCGCGCACTTCCACCACGGCCGCGGTCGCATCGTTGTGCCCGTAGTAGCTGCGCTGTCTTTCCGCCGAGCGCTGAACCAGCGCTTCCGCCATGGCTTCGGGCTCGCTCGCCGCGGCCAGCACCGCGCGCAATCCCGTCTCGCCGAGGACCTCCCATACGCCGTCGGTGACCATGAGGAACCGGTCGCCGGGTTGCACGGCATCCGAGAAACAATCGACCACCAGATGCTGGTCCAGGCCCACCGCGCGACGCAGCACGTGCCGCATGTCGGCACGCGGCCACACATGATCGGTCGTAAGGCACTCGCAATGCCCGCCGCGCAGGCGATAGATGCGGCTGTCGCCGACATGGCCGGCGTAAAACTGCGCGCCGTGCAGCACCAGAACCGAGAGAGTCGAGAGCATGCACTCGGATTCGGCCGCACGCGCGTTGTGGGAGGCGATCCAGGCATTGAGCGCACCGATGATGCGATCCAGGCGCCGGGCTATGTCCCAGGCGAGCGGCGTGGCGTAGAAATCGGACAGCACGGTGCGCACGCAGGTCTCGGCAGCACGCCGTCCGCCGCCGCCGCTTACGCCGTCGGCAATGGCGAACACCAGCCCGCGCGCTTCCCAGTCCTCCAGAGACGGACAGGCCAGGTCGAAAAAATCTTCGCTCACGTCCTTGCCGCAGGCACGACCCGAATAGCCGATGGCGATGAGGCTTTCGCCCGCCGACAGCCGCTCCTGGTACGAATCCTTCATGGCATCACGGGCTCGCGGCTCACTTGCGATCTCGAATTCAAGCGACGTGGCGTCGGGTCGTGGCGACCGCAGCCAGCGCCTTGGCCTGATTGAAATCGTCGCAATAGCCCACGGCGTGCAGGCAGGCCGCCAGCTGATTGACGATCGGTGTAGGCACCGCGCGCACGCCGTCGCACGCTTGTCGTAGCCAGGCGGCGGTCGAGCGCACATCGAGCGCGGCGGGAAGTGCGGCTGCGCGGCGCGCTTGCGGCTCGGCCGCGTCGAACAGGATGCGCTGCTCGCCCGATTCCCAGTATTCCATGCGGGGGCGCCTGAACGGATTGGCGAACGCCTCGCCCTCGGTGGCACGCAGCAGCAGCACGCGTGTTCGGTTGGTTGCAACACTGCCGCGCATCAGCTCGATCTCGTCGTCGCTATCAGCCCCCGCAATGACCAGCGCACCGCAGTCGAACGGATCGATCAGGCGTGCGGCGGTGACGAGCAACGGCAGCGGACCGAGACGAGGCCGCAGCGCCAGCAACGCGGCGAGACCCGGCGCAGCCAATGCATCCGGAACGAACGCGAGGCGCCGGGTCGCGAGCTCCTCGGCCACCTGAGGCGCCTGCGCACAAGGCATGATCCCGAGCTCGCGCAATACCAGGGCGGTGGACACACCCTGATCCGCGTGCAGCGGTCCGTGCATCAACACCGGCACGTCGAAGCGGGCCAGCAGCAGTCCGAGCAGCGGCGCCAGGTTCGGCATGTTGGTCGCTCCGCCGTAGCAACCGATCACGACCGGCCGGTGTCTATCGTCGCCGCGCCAGCGCGTCACCCGCGTGTCGAGCGCAGCAAGCAGCGAGCGCAGTAGGTGGCCGGAAGCGAACGGCCTGCGCACCGTGGCAAGCAGCGCGCCGAGCTCGACATCCGGGATTCCCCCGTCGAGCAGTGCGCCTGCAAGCAGCTCCAGCTCGTGCTGCGGAATCAGCGCGCCCTGGCCATCGAGCAATAGCAGGTACTCGGCGTACGACTTCATTCGGCTGCAACTCAGCGGTGGATGAGCGGGCTGGCAGCAAGCGTCGTGCCATCTTCGTGCGGCATCGAATCACGCGCTCGGCCTGGGCGCGATTCGCCTGAGTGCAGCCAATCGCGGCGGCGCCGGATGTGCATCAAGACACGACGGCGCCAGCGCGATCGCACGGCGGCGACATTCGGGTGCACGCTCGCGCCTGGTCGCATCGAATTGGTGCGGCCGTGCGACCGCCGCCGTCGCCCCTCGGCGTGCGCTAAGGCTTGGCGGCGAGCAACTGCCTGAGCCCGTCCACCAGAACGGTCGCCGGCACGAAGCCGAGGATTTTGCGCATCTGCTCCGGGCGCATCGCAGAATCACGAATGTCGCCGGGCACGGGCGGATCGAAGCGCACCTGCGGCGTTCGACCCGCGCAGCGCCCCAGCGCCTCGATCAACTGCAGCAAGCTCACGCTCGTGCCCGTGCCCACGTTCAGCACGCCATCGTAGGACGATTTCAGCGCCGCGACGTTGGCGCGAGCGACATCGCCGACGTAGACGAAGTCGCGGGTCTGGCGGCCGTCGCCGAATACCGTGAGCGGGCTATCGGCGCCGATGCAAGCGGCAAAGCGGCTGATCACGCCGGCATACGGCGAAGCCGGGTCCTGGCGCGGGCCATACACGTTGAAATAGCGCATGCCCAGCAGACTCACCCCGTACAGATTGCGATAGAGCGCGGCGTACTGATCGTCGATCGACTTCTCCAGGCCGTAGGGCGAGGTCGGCCGGCAAGGTGCGCCCTCGTCCAGCGGCAGCGTTTCCGGCGCCCCATACACCGCGGCGCTGGACGCATACACCAGGCGCACGCGACCGGCGCTGCGCGCGGCCTCGGCGACGTTGAGAAAGCCCGCGATGTTATGGCTCGCCGAATGCGCAGGATCTTCGAGCGATGCGCGCACGGAGACTTGTGCAGCCAAGTGCAGCACGTGGGTAGCGCCCTCGAGCGCGCGCCGAACGGTCGCAGCATCGCGGATGTCGCCCTCGATCCATTCGACGCGCTCGTGCTCGGGAACATTGGCACGCTTGCCCGTGCTGAGATTGTCGAGCACGGTGACGCGAGCGCCCTCTGCGAGCAATGCCTCGACGCTATGCGAGCCGATGAATCCGGCGCCGCCCGTAACCAATACGTGCATGGGATTTTCTGCCATCGGTGGATTCAGCGCACTACGCAGGCGCCGTCGGCGCAGCGCAGTTCCAGCAGATCTCGAACCCGGCCGGATTTTCCTCGCCGCACGCTGGACACGGCCTGGGCGGCGCGGCCGGCAGCGGGCGCTCGAAGCCTTCGAATACCTGCCGCGCCGTGCTCAGATCGCGTGCATTCGCGAGCCAGATCTCCGGATAGACCTGCGCGAACGGAATCTCGCCCAGCCCGCCCGCCGCATTGGCGTTAAGGATGTGTGCTTCGATGCCGCTCGCGCGCAACAAGCCGAGCAGAATATGCGCGTCCTGCAAGTTCGCGGCCGTGTACGCCTTGATCATCCGGCCTTCCGCCGATCAGCCCTTGAGACACTCGCTCATGAACTGCTTGCGCTCTTCACCCTTCTTGTCGCCAGCGCGCTGATTGCACTCCGTCATGCGCATCTGCTGCGCGCTCGGCGCCTTGTCGGTCTTCGGATCGGCCGCCACGGCGAGCGGCGTGACGGTGCACGCGAGCAGCAGTGCAGCGAAGGTGCGTCTCATCGCAATCTCCCATCGACGTATCGCAGAGAAACCCGAGCCCCCGCGTACGCGTAGCATTGCATGCACACCCGGAGGCGTCAATCGAACGGCGCACAGCGCGGCATTGCAGGCATCCAGTCCGAATAGCCTGCGACAAGACAGCAAAGGTCGAACGGGTTATGCTTTCGGCGCGCCGAGGAGGATGCTGCCGGGCTGCCACCTTCAACAAGCACACGCAGGAGACCTATGGCGATCATTCAGGAGTTCAGGGAATTCGCGATCAAGGGCAACATGGTGGATCTTGCGGTAGCCGTCATCATCGGCGCCGCTTTCGGCAAGATCATCGACTCGCTGGTGAAAGACATCATCATGCCGCTGATCGGGTTGCTTCTGGGCGGCGTGGATTTCAAGCACCTGTTCATCACGCTGGGCTCCGCCAGCTATGCCACGCTGGCCGAAGCGGAGAAAGCGGGCGCCGCAGTGCTGCGCTACGGCACATTCCTGCAGACGCTGGTCGATTTCCTGATCATCGCCTGGGTGATCTTCCTCGTCATCAAGGCGATCAATCGCATGAAGCGCGAGCAGCCGCCCGCGCCGGCTGCGCCGCCCGAGGAAGTCGTGCTGCTCAGGGAGATTCGCGACGCGGTGCGCAAGCCCTGACGCGGATACTTCATCACGCGGACTACTTCATCAGCCGGGCCTGACGCGGCAGGCTGGCGCGATCGAGAAAGCGAAATTCGATTCAGGCGGCAGCGATGCCGCAACCCTCGCCGCTCCGAGGATGCGCGTTGCTGTAGCGGCGAAACGCCGCCAGCAGCTCGCGCATGTCGCGTGTGCCCTGGCCGGCGCCGATGGCAGCCTCCACGCTGTCGACGAATGATTCCAGCCCGCGCAGCAAGGGCTGCTCCTCCAGTCCGATGAGCGCGATCAGCAACTCCGTCAACGCGATCAGGCCGCCGGAGCTCAGCCGGCGCACCGCGCTGAAGTCGATCACCGCGCCGCCCGGCGAAGCGCAGGCGCTGCGGATCATGTCGAGCTTGGGAAGGTCGTCGAAATTCACCTTGACCGGCAGGACGAAGCTCACCGGCGGCTGGTCGAGCCGCAGCGGGCTGCCGAACCGGGCGAGGTGCTTGCGCACCAAGTCGTTGTAATCGGCGATGCGCTCGTGGGCGAGGTAGACGCCGGCGAGGATGCGCCACAGGCGGGGGTCGGTCGAGCCGAACTCGACTTTCAGCGCGATGGAATCGACCAGGATCTCGATCTGGCGCAGGATACGCTCGGTCGGGTCGGCCGCTTCGTTGGTTTCGGCACCGCGCATGACCACGGTATCCGTGAAGTCGAGATCGGACAGCTCCAACTCGCTCAGCTTTGCCGGCATGACGCATTCCTCCAGGCACGGCTTTCGATCAGACCGAAGGGGCGCGGCATCGAACCGCTCCGGTACGATCCCCGCTTCCGAGTCTCGCGATCGCACCGCCACCAGCGACCGCGAGTTACCCGATCTACGGCAGCGGAAGGGAAAGCCTTGAACCCGATTGTAGGAGCGGCACCCATTCGAAGGGCCGCCGGCCACCGGCCAATCCCGGCCGCTCGTCTCGGGGTGGCGTGACCGAGGTCACGCGCTACGCCATCGTCGTACCGGGTTTGTTCTATTCAGGGACCTGCCCGCCTGCGGGCAGGTCCCTGGGTAGGGTTGGGGCCAAGGGCTTGCCCGCAAGACTTTGAGTCAGACCTCCAGAAAGGCCTGCAGCACGCCGTTCCAGCCGAGCGCGAGGTTGCGCCGGTTATAGCCGCCGCCGCCGAAACCCATGATGCGGCCTTCGGCGCACTCCTCGGCGAGCGCGCATAGATCGCGGGCGACCCGCTCATGCGCCAGCGGCGAGAGGTTGAGCATCGCCAGCGGATCGCCGGCGATGCTGTCGGCACCGCATTGCAGGATGATGAACTGGGGTGCGAATCCGCGCAGGAACGCAGCCGCCCGCGTCCACTCCTCGAAGAAGACTTCGTCGGCGCTGCCGGGCGCCAGCGCAATATTGAGCTTGCTGCCCTTGGCCGCGCCCTTGCCCGATTCGTGCGCGTGCCCGGTGCCGGGATAGAGCGTGCGCCCATCCTGATGGGTATCGACGATGATGACATCGGGATCCGATTCGTAAGCGTAGAACACGCCGTCGCCATGGTGGACGTCGATGTCGACATAGGCCACGCGCCGGATGCCGTATTCAGCGCGCAGCGTCTCGATCACGATGCCGGTGTCGTTGAAGATGCAAAACCCCGCAGCCGCATTGCGGCGTGCATGATGCAAGCCGCCGATCGGCTGGAAGCTGCGACGCACTTCGCCGTCCATGATCCGGCGCAGTCCCGCCAGCGCCGATCCGGCCACGTGCGATACGGCTTCGAACGCACCGGGGAAAGCCGGCGTATCGCCGTAGTCGAAAAACCCTTCGCCGCGGTCCGAAGTCGCTTCGACGAAGCGCACGAATTCCGGATCGCAGAAGCGCTCCAACTGCGCGCGGGTCGCCGCCACCGGCTCGCAAATCTGTGCGCGCCGGTCGAGACTGCGTGCACACGTTTCGGCCCAGAACGCCTCCTGCCGATCCGGCCCGAACGGGTGACCGTGAGGAAAGCCGTAACGGCCGAGCATTTCTCCGACATACAGCGCGACGGGCTTCATGGCATCCTCCAGGCAGGGCGGGATTCGCAGTCGCGAGGTTTGCACGCCGCTCAAAACAGCGCAAGCTGACCGCCCGGATCGGGTGGCCGAAACTGCGTCGCATCGATACCGGCGTAGCGCTCATCGCGGTTGAAGCCGAGCCGGCGGCACGCCAGGCGGAAGCGGGTGGCGAGCAGCTCGGCGAGCTCACCCGAGCCGCGCATGCGACTGTGGAAATCGGGGTCGTTGTCGCGCCCGCCGCGCATCGCCTGCACCCGGCTCATCACGTGGGCCGCCTTCAGCGGATAGTGATGCTCGAGCCAGGCACGAAACAGATCCTTGATCTCATAAGGCAAACGCATTAGCACGTAAGAGGCCCGCCGCGCTCCGGCTTCGTGCGCCGCTTCCAGCACGCGCTCGATCTGGTCGTCGGTCAAAAACGGGATGATGGGCGCGACCAGAACGCCGACCGGAATGCCGGCCGCGCTGAGACGCCGGATCGCTTCCAGGCGGCGGGCGGGCGCGGAGCAACGCGGCTCGAGCCGGCGCGCGAGGTCGTTGTCGAGATTGTTGATGGAAACGAACACCTCGACCAGGTTGCGGCTCGCCATCGGCGCCAGCAGGTCGATGTCGCGCTCGACCAGTGCGTTCTTGGTCACGATGGCGAGGGGGTGGTGGTGCGCGTGCAGCACCTCGATCACCGAGCGCGTGATGCGATAGCGGCGCTCGATCGGCTGATACGGATCGGTATTGGCGCCGAGCGCGATCAGCTCGCAGCGATAGCCGGGGCGCCCCAATTCCTCGCGCAGAACCTCGGCGGCATTGATCTTGGCGAACAGCCGCGTCTCGAAATCCAGGCCGGGCGACAGGTTGAGGTAGGCATGGCTCGGACGGGCGTAGCAGTTGTGGCTGACGACGCCGTTGGCCATGAAATCTTCGCTATCGGTCGTAATGTCGTACAAGCGCATTGCCCTGCCGAGCGGCTCGACACGGACGACCCGCAAGCGCGCTTGGCTCTTCACGGCCTGGCCAGCGATATCGCGTTTGCGCAGGATTGCCGGGTCAAACGTATGAAAGAAGCGTAGATGCTCCGCCACCCCCCCTCTTATGCGGACCACATGTACCGGTTTCCTGTGCTGATACGGCACGATTTCTCGAGCGTAGGAGAACGCGAATGTCTCCAGCGCCGAACATATATGTGCAAGGATTTCCGGGTCGGTATTCGATACCCTCCAAATACCCTGGCTGTAACTTCCCTCGGCGTCGAAGATGCCCGCAAGAAAGCCCGCACTCCATGCGCGCAATGGCGCCGTGGGCCATGCAATCAACGTTCTGATCGCTTCAACACTCGCGCGGGCATGGGTGCGCACCGCATGCATGGCGCGACGCCCGGCGCTGGCCTGCACAAACAAGAATGGCTCGGTATCGATCTGCCAGTCACGCAGGTACTCGCGTGTCCGCAGCAATGCCTCCATGTCGCACAGTGCCAAGCGGAACTGATGCTGGTCGCCGTTCGAACGGCCTATCCGCACATATTGATACGACGCAAGCAAGCCATCCCCGCGAATCATGCCGCACAGATAACCGATACGGTAATCCGCATTCTGGGCGACCGGCTCGGCGAAGCGGCCGGTCCCCATGAGTTTGTTGCTCGTGGTGAGATGCGGCCGTTGCAAGCCCGGTGCCGCCGCGTCGGCCACGAACTTCCAACCGCGTTCTGTCAGAAACCGATGGTCCGCGCCAGCAATCAACGCGGTTCCATCTTCCAGTTCGATGCGGTACGCAGGTTTGACGACACTCCAGTGCGCCAGTACGCGCGCTCGAACGTAGCGCCGATACCAGCCTTGCCGAGCCGTCCCGTAGATCGCATCCCCCGTACGCACCTCTTTCATCGGTCGCGTCGTCCCGTCCGCCATCAGCACAGGGGTATCGCCCCCTACGCAGTAGGTGCAACCATGCTCGCAGCCGCGATAGGGATTGATCGACTGCGAGAACGGCACGTCGGGCGATTGGTTGCGGGAGATGATGCTCTTGACCCGCTCTTCGGTAACGACTGTCTCGAGTTTTCGTTCCAGCGGTTCCTGGAACCAGCCGTCGTCCTCGCCTGCGTGCGAGCGGGTTTCGAAGCGACCTTCCGGATTGATGGTCGCGCCGCGGCCCTTGGTGGGACCGCCGTGATCGCCGGCACGGGTCTTGAGCGGCATGGCCTTGCACCGAAGTCCTGTATGGATATACACACGTTAACCCAGCGCCATTCTCGGCGCAAGACCAGCGCAATGCCCGGCCAGCACCGCCGCCTTGCATCCGAGAGATTCGTTGCCGGGAGTGGCGGGCGGGCGCGCTGCCGCTGAGTCGATGCCGGTCGTCAGCCCCGCACGGCATGCCTTGCCCGCACCGTCTTGTACACTCCGGGAACAAGAAATCGCATCCGGTCATGTTGCCGCCATTGCTATCAACCCCTTCACGGCATGCACCGCTCGAACGCGTGGTCGCCTGGGCGCTCGCCGTACTGCTTACGGCGTGCGCGCCGACGCCGGAGCGCCGGGGCGCGCCCGCCGCCGAGTGGTTGCCTTCGCCCAATTTCAACGAACGCCGCCCGACCTACGTGGTGTTGCATCACACCAGTAACGACACGGTCGAGCGCGCCTTGCGCACGCTGACCGATCCAGTGCGTGAAGTAAGCGCGCATTACGTCATCGCCCGCGACGGCAAGGTGTTTCAGCTCGTGGACGAGCGCTATCGCGCCTGGCATGCCGGGCGTTCGCAATGGGGCTCGGATTTCGACCTCAACTCCTCGTCGATCGGCATCGAGCTCGACAACAGCGGCGACGAGCCCTATCCCCAGGCACAGATCGACTCGCTGGTGCGCCTGCTTGCCGACATCCAGGCGCGCTATCGCATCCCGGCGCCCAATTTTCTCGGCCATGCCGACGTCTCACCCGGGCGCAAGGTCGACCCGAGCGCCTGGTTCCCGTGGCGCCTGCTGGCGCGATACGGTTTCGGCTTGTGGTGCGATCCGCCATTTGCGCCGGCGCCCGCGAGCTTCGATCCGATGCTGGGCCTGGCCACGCTCGGATATGACACGCGCAATGCCGCAGCCGCCATCCACGCCTACAAGCTGCGGTTCGCGCCGAACGATCCGGGCCCGATCCTGACGCAAGACGATAGCGAGCGGCTGTACTGCCTGCTCGCGCGCCGCGCCGAAGCTTTGCCATGACGCTGTTGCCATGACACTTGTTAGCCCTGCTCCGCAGCGCTAGCATCAGATCGAGCACTTCGGACAAAGGAGGAGCGGCATGAAATCGATCAAGGTCACCCCGGAGGCAATGAGCCGCAGAATCGCGCGCTTCCCGGATCTCAAGTCCTACCAGTACCAGCAGGAGGCGGCCAACGCCATCCCGATGGAAGTCATGGAGCAAATCGCGGCGCACCGGGTCTATCCCCTGATGGTGCCCGAAAGCTACACCGGGCGCAGCGCCCAGGCCCCGATCAAGAGTGCGCCGGGGCTGGTGCTGTCGATCGCCGAATGCCCGCCCGGCGACGGACCCGCAATGCATATCCATGAGCAGACCATCGAGAACTTCTTCTGCCTGAGCGGACGCTTCGAGATCGCATGGGGTGACCCGGGTGAAGAGCACGCGGTCGTGCTCGAGCCGCTCGACTTCATTTCCGTGCCGCCCGGCGTGCCACGCAAGTTCACCAACATCTCCGCCACCGAAACTGGGCGCCTGTTCGTGATCATCCACGTCCAGACCGAGCAGCAGGGCGATCGCATCGCCTACCAGCCGGAGCTGCGCGAGGAAATCCAGCGCAAGCATGGCCAGCGCACGGTGGAGGCGCTGGACCGGATCGGCATCAAGTTCGATGCCGGCATCGACGCCTAGTGTCCTGAGTCAGTAGTTCGTCACCCCCGCGAACGCGGGGGTCCAGGCGGAGTCTCGTTCTGGATTCCCGCTTGCGCGGGAATGACGAATTACGACGAATTTACGATTCACCCACACTGGCAGGAATTCCGCCCCGATTTGCGCTTCGCGCAGCTCGAGTTTGATCCCGGTCATTCGCGCAGTGCGCGCGCGACCCGCGCCAGGTTACGCGGCTCGGTCGATCCCTGACTGCGCGCGAGGTCCAGAGCGAGGCGGCCGAGCTCGCGGTACAGCGTAGCCAGGTGCCGGTCGCGCCCCCGCAGCGCTTCCAGCTGACGCACGACGATGGCATCGTCGCCGCGTGCGATCGGACCGGTCAGCGCCCGCACCGTGCCCACCCGGAAGACGTTGTCCACGGTCTCTCGCACGAGCGGTTCCATCAACTTGTAGGACCATTCCAGCCGGATGCCGGCCGCCTCGTAGCAGCGCAGCCCCGCTTCCATCAGTGCGCAGAGATAGTTGCACACGACCACGCTGCCGGCGTGGTAGAGCACTTTGTTGCGCGACTCGATCTCGAACACGCGCGCGCCCGCCTTGCGCAATGCCACGCGCAGGATCTTGAGCGCTTTCTTGTCGCCTTCGAGCGCCACGTAGGTCCCCGGAAAAGAGCCCGCGGCGTAACCGGGGTCGGCGAAGGTCTTCAGCGGGTGGAAGCTGCCCGCATGCGCGCCGAATTCGATCGCCGCCACCATGTCCAACGACGAGGTTGCGCCGCTCATGTGCACGACCACGTTGCCCTTGGCAAGACGGTTTTCCGTCACCAGCTGGCTCGCCGTCTCGACGATGGCGCGGTCGGGCGTGGCGACGAGCCAGACCTGCGCCGGGCGCATTTGCGAGAGCCGCCGTACCGGCTCGCCGGCATCGGCGAACTGCGCGCAGGCACGCGCGGCCGCGAAGTTGAGATCGTACAGATCCTGTACCACGAAGGCGTGCGCCTGGTGGAACAAGCGGGCGAAAGTGCGTCCCGCGCGCCCGCAGCCCACGATGTTCAACGTTCTCATCGATACCTCCTCTTGCGTTGCAACCGGTGTAATGTAACGCTGCTGAGTACGACTACGAAGTTCGCCACTTCTCACCATGCCGGGAGATCGCATGCTGCGCCGCTCATGCCTGCTGCTCGTCATCGCCGCCGCTACTGTGCTGTCCGGTTCGGCGTACTTCTCGAAGGCGGCATCCGCCCAGACCAAGTCCGCCGAAGGGCTCCAGACCAAGCCTGCCAGCGGGCTCGAGACCGCGATTTTCGCGGGTGGCTGCTTCTGGTGCATGGAGCCGCCCTACGACGCCTTGCCCGGTGTCGTCTCCACCACCTCGGGCTACATCGGCGGGCACACCAAGAACCCGACCTATCAGCAGGTGTCCGCCGGAACCACGGGGCATACCGAAGCGGTGCAGATCGTGTTCGACCCAAGCAAAGTGAGCTACCAGAAGCTGCTCGAAGTATTCTGGCGCAACATCGATCCAACCACGCCGAATGCGCAGTTCTGCGATCACGGCTCGCAGTACCGCAGCGGGATCTTCTACCTCAACGAAGAGCAGCATCGACTCGCAGTCGCGTCGCGCAGCCAGATCGAGCGCACGAAGCCGTTTCGCGAGCCGATCGTCACCGAGATCACCCGCGCGACCACGTTCTATTCCGCCGAGGACTATCACCAGGACTACTACAAGAAGAATCCGCTGCGCTACAAGTTCTACCGCTCGGGCTGCGGTCGCGACAACCGGCTGGAACAGCTCTGGGGCAAGTCAGGCCATTGAGCGACACGACACTTCAGTCGGTCACGGGATAGCGGCGAGACTGCGCTGGCCATAGCCCGCGCGCACTGGAGCGCGCTCCATCGAATACGGCATAGCTCTGCCCGCCCAGGTGCGGCAGCGGGCGCGCCAGCGCCGTAAGCTGGCGCGCATCGGCCGCGGCCACTACGGCATACGGCTGCCCATCGGGCGTGCGCCAGGCGTAAGCCAGCGCGCTGCCGGCCTCGGCGCCGGGGACGCTCCGCTCTGGTAGCTCCAGGCGCTCGAGGAGTCGTTTTACTTCGGCGTGCATTCCCACGATCAGCAGCGGCGTGTCAACTGCCGTGGCGCCCGGATCGAGCAGCTTCACCCCGGATTCGAGCGCGGCTTTCGCCACCGAGAGCGCCGCCTCGCGTGCGGTCTTGTCGGGAGCCGCGACTGCGACGCGCGTGTGCGGGTCGAGCAGCACCTGGCGCAATGTCGGCGCGATCCCTTCCGGATGCAGGCGGCGGAACACGCGCATATCGGGATCGATCTCGACGAAAAGCGCGCGTGCCGGCAGCGCGATGTCGGCGCGCACCTGCGGCCCCCGCATCTCGACGGCCGCGTCGATGCTCCCGTGTTCGTGATGGATGCGCAGCGGTACGCGCAGCCGAAAGATAGCGCCCTGCTGCCGCACGACAATGGAAACCCGGTGCTGGCCCGAGGCGAGCGAACGCCTGGCATCGGTCACCTCCAGAAGCGGCGCACCGGGCCGCTCCACCCATTGCTCGAAGAAGCCGCTCAGGTCGATGCGCGCTTGCGCCTCGAACGCACGCTGCAGGTCCTGCCAGCCGGCGGTGCGCAACCGATGCTCGCGCCAGAAAGCCTGCAGGCCGGCGCGAAACGCTCCATCACCGATCCGGTCGCGCAGCATCAGGAACACGAATGCCGTCTTGTTGTATCCGACCGCCTGATCGGCACCGTGACGGCGCGAAACGAATTGCGCCAGCGGCCTGTCGCGCTCGGGGGCCACGGCCGCATAGTCCCGCAGCCAGCGCAGGCGCATCGCTTTCGCCTGCGCTTCGCCGTGCTCCTCGCGATAGGCGTAATCCGCAAGCAGCGTGGTGAGCCCTTCGGCCCAGTTGCCGTGCGCAGAATCGGGCACCACGCCGTTACCCCACCAGTCGTGCAGCACTTCGTGGCGGAGCGAGGTCGCGCGTATGAACGGCAGGCGCAGCACCTGCCGCCCGAGATAGGCGAGCCCCGGCATTCCGAAGCCCGTGGGCAACGGGCTCGACACGATACTGTACGAAGCGAACGCGTAAGGTCCGATCTCGCGGTCGTAGTGGGTGAGATAGCGAGCCGCGGATTCGATGTATCCCGGCGCCAGTTCGGCCAGCTCCGGATGGAAATAGGTCCGGACGCGAACTTCGCGCCCCGACGCCAGCGCGAGCTTCTGCTCGCGGACGCTGTATGGCCCGGCCGCCAGATCGATCCCGGGCAGCGCATGGACCGATTCGAATATCGTCTCGTTGCCCGCACTGGAGTCCGCCTGCTGCACGAGCCTCCCGGGCATGACGGCGCGAAAGCCGCCTCGCGTCAGAACCTTGATCCGATACGTCAGCCGTTCGCCGCGCGCCTGCGGATACCACCCGGTGGCGGCCGGCAGAAGCGCGCCTTCGGGTCCGCACACGGGCTCCGCCAAACCCAACACCTGACGATGATCGAGCGCTTGCAGCGCGGCCAACTCCCCGGCATAGCGCACATGCACGGTCACCGCATGCTCCGGCGGCGCTCGCACCGGCCCGTGCACCGTCGTGCCGTCCGGCGTACGCTCAGCCGCCACGCGCTTGCCTTCGAGATCGAATCGCTGCACGCGAAAGTGCGGGTCGAGCCGAAACGCGAGCGTCCGGCCGGGCGGAATCGCGATCCATCCGTCGACCTGCAGCAGCCGCGTTTCGGGATCGAGCACGACATCGAGCTGGTAATGCGGCACGGCCGCGGCGGCGGGCCCGCAAGTCGATGCGAGCAAAGCCGCGACGACGATCAGCGAGCCGGCGCTACCCAGGCTGCATACGGCCGACGCTGTGAACGACAGTGCGCAATGCACAGCAATGCGAGAGCGCATGCGATCGGATCTGCCGCGCCTCAGCGGGCAGGAACCTGGGCGCCGGGCTCAGGCGCCACGCCGAACACCGCATGCGCGCTTCCGGGCCCGGGCGGCGTGCATTCGGGCGTGCGATCCCAGGGCAAGAGCACTGCGGTGGGTGAGATACCGAGCGCACGCAGCTGATGCGGCACGGCACCCGGCCCGGTATGGCCGCGGCCCATGATTGCAACCACCTGGCGCCCCGGATAGCGGCTGCGGCCAGCGCGAATCGCTTCGGCCATGGCCCGGTCCCACATCAGTTGCCCGGCGACGAAGCGCTGGAACTTCGGATCGTCGAGATCTCCGCTGTTTCCTTCGCCTTCGCCTTTGCCGTGCTGCGCATAGACCGCGTGCAGCTCGCGCAGATACTCCGGGCCCGCCGGCTCGGGGCGCCCGACGCCCTCACGCTGGCCCTCGGGAACGGCGTCCAGCCCCTCGCGGCCGATCCTGCGCACCAGCTCGCGCTCGACGTTCAAGGCGAGCATCGGAACGCGATGCATGCGCGCGAAATGGAATAGCGGCAGGTAGTATGCGGCGTCGAACCCCCAGACCTCGGACCAATGGCTGCGATCGAGAAACTCGCTTTCGCTCAGCTCCCCCGCGACCCAGCGATCGAGCACCTCCTGCACGCGCCGCGGGAACATCTCGAACCCGATCACCATGTCGGCGCGCTGCAGGTGCAGGGCCACGAGCGCATGCAGCTGCCAGCGATGATGCTCGACGCTGTCGTGCGACTCGCCCAGCAGCACGACCGGTTGCGACTGTGTTTGCAGAAATATCTCGCGCGCAGCGATTACCCGCATACCGCCTGGTGCGGGAATCGACCAGACACCCACGGGCACGCAGGCGTGAGCGGGCGAGACCGGTCCACAGGCAGCCGCGGCCATGACGGCTGCGCCGAGTCCGGTCCACGCAATTCTTCGCCGGACGCGACGCCTCGCGCGGCGGGTCAAAGCATTTGCGTTCAGCGCCACGAAGGTCTCCACAAGTTTCGCATCGAATTGCCCGGACAATAGCGCGCGCGCGGCGCGAAACAGGTCAGCCCGGTTGGCCGTCGACGCGCGCTCGGGTCAGGATCGGCCAGTAGACCACGCAGTAGATTGCGAATGCGGCTGACCACAGGACCGCCGAGGCGACCAGCGCAAACGCATAGGCCTGCGGCAGCAGCAAGGGAAGAAAAACCCGAATCGCGGCCGCCAGGTGCACCAATGTGTACGCAGTCACCTCGGCTGCTTCCGCCTCGAGCGGCCGGCCGGTGTGACCGCGGGCAGTGCGCGTCATCATGCCGATGATCATGCCGCCGACCGCGCCGATCCCGAGCGCGTGCATCGCGGCCGACGAAGAACCCGCAATGCCGGCAAGCGCTACAGCAAGCAGAAGCATGCCGAGCGCAATCCATGCGTACGACAGATGCAGAATCCAGAGGATGGGGCTCGAGCGCGTCGCCCATGGGTTCCAGGACCACAGTCGCACGGCGTGCGCCAGCGCGGTTGCGAAGGCGAGCAGCGCCACGATCGCATCCGGCAGCCCCGCGGTCCAGGCAACGAGCGTCGCCGCAAGTGTCGCCAGCGATGCGGCTTCGATGCCCGGCAGGCGGCGCATGCGAGCGGCCGGGATGGCGTTGCGGGTGAACGCAGGGATGACGCGCCCACCCATGATCGCGACCACCAGCACGACCAGCAGCAGCGCGGCATGCACCCAGACGATCGGCGCAAGCGTGATCGCTCCGGCGTGCGCGAGGTGGAATCCTGCGTTCAACGCCGCGAGCAGTAGCAGGATCGCGACGAAGAATTGATTGCGATTGCGCACGCGGCGCAGGGGCTGCCACAGAAACCAGACGATCGCCGGCAGGAACGCGATGTCTGCAATGGCGGCAGCCCAGCCCGGTCCGGTGAGCATGAAAATGCGTCCGAGCAGCCACAACGACGCCAAGGCGCCGAGTGTGCGTCCGGTCGGCGTCGGCAGCCCCGTCCAGTTGCGCACGGCGGTGAACAGGAACCCGGTAATGACCGCGACCGCGAAGCCGAACACCATCTCGTGCGTGTGCCATGCCATGGGCGCCACGAACCCGGCCTGCGGCAGGACGCCGAAAAACTGCGCGACCCAGACCGGCACGGCCGCGGCGGCGAGCAGCGCGGCGAGCAGAAAAAACGGGCGGAAGCCGAGTGCGAGCCACGCCATGCCGCCGTCGTCGGGGCGCCTGCGCGTCACGTGAGCCTGGGAACGGATACTCATTTATGCACCTTGCTCGGCAAAGCCATGGCGCGCGCCGCGCCGCAGTCGTCCATTCATTCGACGCGTGCGCCGGAAGCCGCGACGACCTTGCCCCAGCGCTCGGTCTCCGCGGCCAGGAACTGCGCGGCCTGCGCCGGCGTGCTGGTGAGCGGTTCGAACCCGAGCTTGCGCAAGCGGCCGCGGATCTCGCTCGATTGGGCGCTCGCCGTCAGCGCCGCGTTCAGGCGCTCGATGATCGAGCGCGATGTGCCCTCGGGCGCCATCACGATGTACCAGGTGCGGACCTGCAGCCAAGGATAGCCCGCCTCGGTCGCTGTCGGCACGTCGGGGAGCACCGCAACGCGCGTCGGTCCGAGCACGGCGAGCCCGCGCAGCTTCTGTTCGCGGATATGCGGGGCCACGGTGGCCACGCCCGCGATCACCATATCGACGTGACCGCCCAGCAGCGCGACGGTGGCCTGGTTCACGCCCCGGTGCGGCACGATCAGAATCCGCAGCCGGGTCGCGGTCAAAAACAGATGCGCACCCAGCTCGTTGCTCGTACCCGGTCCTCCCGTGCCGAAGGCGAGCTTGCCAGGTTGGGCGCGTGCGAGCTGGACCAGCTCCTTGACGCTCCGCGCCGGGACACTTCGTCGCACAGCGAGCAGGTTCGGAATATCGGCAACCAGCGCCACCGCTGTCAGATCGCGCAATGGATCGTAATTGAGCCTGCGATAGAGGCTGGGGCTGATGGCGAGCCCGGGCGAGCCGAGCAGCAACGTATAGCCGTCCGGCGCCGCGTGGGCGACAGCCTCGTTGCCGATGTTGCCGCCCGCGCCGGGCCGGTTCTCCGCGATCACCGGCTGGCCGAGCGCGTCGCTCAGCGTCTGCGTCACGATGCGGCCCAGCGTATCGGTGCCGCCGCCCGGCGGAAACGGCAGGACGAGGCGCAGCGCACGCACCGGGTACTCGGCCGGCGGGGTCGCCCGCACCGGGTGCTCTGCCGGTGGATTCGTTTGCGCGCATGTTGCTGCCGCATGCATGAGCACGGCGAGCAAGAGAAGTGACGGCGGACGCATGGGCTGTTTTGCAATTGTCGGCGCCGCGCGAAGCGGGCGCGCCCCTCGATTCTACCGCCGTGCTTTGCCGCGCACCGCGGCACGGGGATAATCGCATGCATCCCGATCGATTCTGCGACTGACCCATGACGCCATTCGAGCGCTTGTTCGACCCCCGCGGCATCGCCGTCATCGGCGCGAGCGCCGATCCCACGCGCGCCGGCGGCCAGACCGTCGACGCGCTCGCACGTCACGGCTTCCAGGGCGCGGTCTATCCGGTCAATCCGCGTTATCGCGAGATCGGCGCATGGCGCTGCTACGCGGCGCCCGAAGAAATCGAAGGCGCTGTCGATATCGTCGTCATCGCCTTGCCCGCGCCGCAGGTGCCCGACATGGTCGAACGTTGCGCACGCCTGGGGTTCGGCTACGGCGTCGTGCTGGGCGGGGGCTTTCGCGAGACCGGCGCCGAAGGCGCAAGTCGCGAGCGCGCGATGGTGCAGGCGGCCCGCGCGCACGGCATGCGGCTGATCGGGCCGAATTGCCTCGGCGTCGTCAGTACCGCCAACAGGGTCTACGCGGCATTCGGCAGTCTCGTGCGCGAACCGAAGCTCACGCCGGGCCCCGTATCCGCGGTGCTGCAAAGCGGCGGTTTCGGCAATAGTCTGGTCATCCGCTGCGCGCTGGCCGGCGTCGGGTTTCGCAACGTGGTGATGAGCGGCAACGAGGCCGACATCACCGCGCCGGAGCTGATCGACGCTTACGTCGACGATCCGCACACGCGCATCATCCTCGCCTACCTCGAAGGTATCGGTGACGGGCGTGCGTTCATGGCGGCGGCTCGACGCGCGCTCGCGGCAGGCAAGCCGGTGATCGCGTGGAAGGCGGGCAACACCCGGCAAGGCACGCGCGCGGCCGCATCGCACACGGCAAATCTCACTGGCAGTTACGATGTCTTCCGCGCAGCTTTCCGGCAGTGCGGCGTCATCGAGGTGCACGATGTGGACGAGGCGGCCGATTTCGCCTTGTCCCTGCTGGCAGGACGACGGGCGGGCGGACGCAATGTGGCGGTGATGGGCGGCTCGGGCGGCTCGGCGGTGGTGTTCTGCGATACCGCCGACGAAGTGGGTCTGACGCTCGCCGAACCGTCCGCGCAGACCATGGCGGTGCTGCGCGAAAACCTTCCCAACGTCGCGTCGCTGGTGAATCCGATCGACTACGCGGCAGGCTATCCGCGTCCCGGCGACGAACCGCGCCTCGCACGCGCGCTCGACGCCGTGCTGGCCGATCCGAATATCGATCAGCTGGGGCTGCTCTATGCCACGGTGCTCGGCGACACACTGAAGCTCGGTGCGGGCGTGCTGGCGGAAGCCGCAGCGAAATCGGACAAGCCTGTGCTTGCCTTCTCCGTCATGCCGCGCGAGCTTGCGGGGTCCGGACACGACATCCTGAAAGACGCAGGCATTGCGGTGCTCCCCTCGCCGGCACGCGTCGCGCGCGCGATGGGCATGCTCGCCGATTACGCCGAAGCGCTTGCGAGCCGCGAGCGTACCGACGAGATGCTGACGATCCCGGATCTGCCGACGTACGATCTGCCGGCCGGCGCGGTCACGCTGGACGAGCACGAAAGCAAGAGCCTCATGGCGCTGTTCGGCATCCCCGTCACGCGCGATGTGCTGCTCGAGCCGGATCGGCTCGCCGCGCCGGTGGTCGGACTGCGCTTCCCGCTCGCCGTCAAGGTGGTCGCGCGCGACATCGCGCACAAGACCGATATCGACGCGGTGCGCCTCGACGTGCGAGACCCGGCCGAGCTGGCGCAAGCGGCATCGGCGGTGCTCGCCAATGCGCGCGAGGCGCGGCCCGAGGCGCGCATCTCCGGTGTGCTTGCAGCCGAAATGGTCGACGATGGCATGGAGGCGATCGTCGGGGTGGTGAACGATGCTGCGTTCGGCCCCGTGGTCGCGCTGGGGTTGGGCGGCGTATTCGCCGAATCGCTGCGCGATGTCACCTTCCGCGTCGCCCCCTTCGGGTTGGATACGGCGCGGCGGATGATCGGCGAATTGCGCTCCGCCTCTATGTTCGAGGGCGTGCGCGGCAAGCCCGCGCGCGACGTGGAGGCGCTCGCGCAGGCCCTGGTGCGTGTCTCCTCCATGGCCTGGGTCCTGCGCGAGCGGATCGCCGAGATCGACATCAACCCGCTGCTGGTGCGAGCGCGCGGCGCCGGCGTGGTGGCCGCCGACGCACTGATCGTTCTGCGTTGATGCGGAGGGAGAGGGGAGCGCATTGCGAACGGTCAATAAGGGCGGCGAACGCCCTCAGCCCGGCGTGGTCGCGATTCAGCCGCGCGTTAACCACCCCGTCCGCGACATCGTCGCGTCCAGCCCCTCCTTGCCAGGAGGGGAACATGTTTTATCCCCTCCTCTCCCGAGAGTGAAGCCGGGGTTTCGAAGGATGGCTCGGAAGCCGGGCCGTCCGACGGAGCGGACGGCCGTCGCGCGGCGCAAGTGTGCGCAGGCACACTTCGCGAATTCCCGCGCGACCCTGCGCACATCCGAGCCGGCAAACGCCCGATGCGCTGCATCGCATCGGGCCACGTGGCGCGCAGCGCCGGGGTGGTGTGGTTCAGCCGAGCTCGATGTCGAGCATGAGGTACGAAAGGCTCTTGCCGTGCGCATCCTGCGCGAGCGAGATGGTCACACCACCCCCGAGCGCATTCTCGATGACGAAATTGAGCGCCCGCAGCTTCGGCAGCTCGTAGCGGGTGACCGGCCCCTGCGCGATATGCGAATAGGCAGCCATCACCCGTTCGACGCTGAGCTGATCACGCAGGATGTTCCAGGCACGCTCGTCGTAGGCGATGACCGAGACGTTGGACGTGTTGCCCTTGTCGCCGGCACGGGCGTGACCGAGCTCATAGACTTTCGCGCTCATCGCCCGCCCTCGACGATTACTTCGGTGCGCACCAGCTCGCGCGGCAGCAGCAGCGATTTCACGCCCAACACTTCGCGCAGCGCGTTGGAGCCGCCCCCACCCCCGGAAGGACCGTTGACGTGCAAGGTGCGCACTTCGAACCCGACCGCTTGCGCCGCCTTGCGATCGGGGCTGCGCGCGGCGATGCGAAGGCGCACTTCGTACGGTTGCGGGCGTCCTGCGCCCATGCCGTGCAGGCTCGACATGCCGATGTAGTCGACCCGTATCTCGGGATAGCGGAACCCGCGCAGCTCGAGGCGCTCGCGCACGATGCGCTCGGCCAGCTGCGCGCGCGCCAGCGCATTCGGCCCGGCATAACCGACTTCGCCCTCGCCGATCCAGCCGTCGTGGTAGCCGACCACGACCTTGTAGCTCGGCGTGCGCGGCCGGGCGCGGGCGCCGTGCACGCGCACGCGATCGCTTCCGATCTGCGCGAAGCTCACGCCGGTCACATCCAGGACGCAATCGGGCGTGATGTAGCGCGCGGGATCGTGCATCTCGTAGAGCACCTGCTCCTTGCAGGTCATCTCGTCGAGGCGCCCGCCCGAGCCTTCCACCTTGCCGAGCACGAGATCGCCTTTGCGGCTCACGTCGGCGAACGGAAAGCCGATGCGCGCCATGTCGGCGACATCCTTGCGTCCGGGATCGGCGAAGCAGCCACCGGTCAACTGTGCGGCGCACTCCATCATGTGCCCCGCGATCGTTCCGACCGCCAGACGATCGTAATCCTCATAGTCCCAGCCCAGCCCGTGCAGCATGCAGGCGAGAAACAGGGAAGGGTCCGAGACGCGTCCGGTCATGACCACCGGTGCGCCGGTCTCGAGCGCGTCGCGTACGACGTCCGCGCCGAGGTAGGCATTGGCCGCGGCCATGCGCGGCAGCAGGCTCTCGACCGGCTCGCCGCTTTCGATGAGCGGCAACTCCGGATGGGCGCGGATCTGCTCGCTCACGTCGTCGCCCAGCACCACGGCGACCGGGACCTCGGCAAGACCGAGCGCGCGCGCTTCCCGCTGCACCGCGCGGGCGGCGCCGATCGGGTTGGCCGCACCCATGTTGGTGACGATGCGGATGCCGTTGCGAATGCACGCCGGCAGTACCGCCTGGAATCGCTCCGCGAGATAAGGCGTGTAGCCCTTTTCGGGATCCTTCAGTCGCGTCAGATTCTCGCGCGCGATGGTGCGCTCGGCGAGGCACTCGAAGGCGATGTAATCGCATTGGCCGCGCTCGGCCATTTCCTGCGCCGGGTCGATGCGGTCGTCGGAGAAGCCGGCGCCGCAGCCGACACGAATGGTGCTCTTGCTCATGCGTGTGTTATCTACACCGGCATCGGCTGCCGCGCCACCAGCGCCAGCCAGCCGCGGACGATGCGGTAGAGCACCCACAGGCCCACGATCACCGCCATCACCCACGCCAGCGGCAGGCCGATGATCGTCACCACCAGCACGATCGCGATCAGCGACCACAGCAGCGCGTACCAGAAGGTGCGGATCTGCCAGCCGAAATGCGAATCCAGAAACGTGCCGCGCACGTCGCCGCGCTTCACGTAGTTGATGATGACCGCGATGATCGACGGCCAGCCGGTGAGAAAAGCGGTAACGACGAACACGCTGCCGGCCAGCCCCGTGAGCGCGCTGAACGCGTGCAGCGCATAGATCACATGAGTGAGCGTGATCAAACCCTGGCGGGGAGCGGCAACGCCGGTGCGAGCATCGATGATCTCGGGCAAGTCAGCCTCCATTATTGACGATCCGGAAATTGGCTGACGGGCCACTTTCCGCGCCCCTCTCCCTCCGGGAGAGGGCTGGGGGGGAGTGAAGTCGTCAGCACGACGCAAAATTTTCCCTCACCCTAGGTTCCTCTCCCGAAGGGGGAGGGAAGACAAGCATACCCCTTAGTTCTGCGGCGGGATGTTCGCCTCGCGAATGACCTTCGTCCAGCGCGCCACTTCCTGCGCCACGAAGGCTTGCGCTTGCGCGGGTGTCGTCGGCCTCACTTCGGCGCCGAGCGCGAGCAGCTTGTCCTTCGCCTCGGGACGCTTCAACGCCTCGTGCACCGTATCGTTGAGCCGCTGCGCGAGCGGCGCGGGGAGCTTTGCGGGCGTGGCCACCGCGTACCAGCCGAGCACGTCGAAATCGGGCACGACGGTCTCGGCGATGGTCGGTACAGCGGGCCAGAGGACGAAGCGCTGCTTGGTGGTGACCGCAAGCGCGCGCAGCCTGCCGCTCTCCACATGCTGTGCCACGCCGGCTGCGGTGGTGAAGATGAGCGGTACCTCGCCCGCGAGCAACGCCGTGGGCGCGGCGGTGCCGCCCTTGTACGGCACGTGATTGAACCGAATTCCGGCGCGCGCCTGGAACAACACGGCGGCCAGATGCATGCCGGTGCCGGTTCCGCCCGTGCCGTAATCGATCCGTCCCGGCTCGGCCTTCGCATTCTGCACCAGTTCCTGGATGTTCTTCGCGGGCAGCCTGGACGATGCGATCAACACGAACGGATTGGCCGCGACCATCGAGATGAGCGCGAAGTTCCCGACCGGATTGTAGGGGAGCGATCGGTACAGGCCGGGCGAGGTGGCATGGCCCGAGGCCATCAGGAACAGCGTGTATCCATCGGGCTCGCTCTTCGCCACGATGCCGGCGCCGGTGGTGCCGCCCGCGCCGGGCCGGCCGTCGACAATGACCGGCTGGCCGAGTGTCTCGGCCATGCGAGCCGCGAGCAGCCGCGCGGTGATGTCGACGCTTCCGCCTGGAGGAAATCCGTGCACGAAGCGGATCGGCCGGTTCGGCCAGCGATCCGCTGCACCAGCGCAAAACGCCATACCGGCCAGCGCCATACCGGCCAGCAGGACAACGGTCTTTTCGATCGCGCGCATTGGGCTTGCCCTAGACGATGTAACGCTCGGGCAGCGGCCCTTGCGGGAACGGCGCATAGGCATAGCCGGCGTCGCACATCAGGTGCGAGCGCGATTCCAGCGCCTGGGTACGCATCTCTTGCAACTGGGATTGCGGGTACACGAGCTTGCCGTCGCGCTTGAGGAACCGGCCTGCGACCATGACCGCATCCACATCCGCAGCTTCAGCATTCATGACGACGGCGTGCACCGGGTCGCCGCCGGGGAGGATCGGGAAAAGGTTCATGCCGCGGGTATCGAACATCGTCAGATCGGCCTGCTTGCCCGGGGTGATGGAGCCGATCTTGCGGTCGAGCCGCATCGCTTTCGCCCCGCCGATCGTGGCCCAGTAGAGCGCATCGCGTGTGCGGGTGGCGTGATGGGTCTTGGCGGGCCATTGGCCGGCCGCGTTCAAGGCTCGATTGTCGTGCTCGCGCTGGTGCTGGAAGGCGTGGCGCATGACCCACAGCATGGAGCTGTTGAAGTACGGATCGCAGTCGCTGCCGATCGAGGGCGTCATGCCGAGCTTGAGCGCACGCCCGATCATCGCCGGCTGCTCGTAGTTAAGCATTTCGGTGAGGCAGGTGGCAGTGATCGTGCAACCCGCATCGAGCACGATCTTCAGCTCCTCGTCGTCGAAGCAATTGCCGTGGGCGATGTTGTGGTCCGGCCCGAGCAGACCTTCACGTGCGAGCCGCGGCATGCCGTCCTCCACCTTGCGCTTGCCCTTGCGGCCATAGGTATGCGCGGAGTTGATGAGGCCGTATTCGCGCGCGAGACGGATATCGTGCACGGCCACGTCGTATTCGCCCCAGTCCGGGCCCAGGATCGCCATCGCCAGCGTGACGAGCCGGTCATCGGAAGCGAGCCGGCCGCTGCGCAAGCGATGGATCTCCTCGCGCGGGAACGGGATCTTGTAGAACGGCGTCTCGCCCGGACGCTCGGGCGGCTTGTTGGTGCCGCGGCCGAACACGGCGCGGATGCCCGACGCTTCCAGTCCATCGATCGCGGCGTCGGTCATCTCGGCATCGCGCAGGATGTGGCACCAGTCGAAGATCGTGGTCGCACCGTGATGGATCTGGTTCAGCGCGCCCAGCAAGTTACCGACGTAGACGTCCCGGGAGGTATAGTGCGTCGCCATGCCGCGGTGCATGTTGGCGTGATAGTCGCGGCTTCCGACCCAGTCGGAGCCGATGCCGCGCAGCTGGAACTCCCAGGTGTGGATGTGCGCGTTGACGAGCCCCGGAATGACAATCCAATGGCTGCCGTCTACGCGTGCCGCATCGCCGGCGGCGATGTTGCGTTCGATCGCCGCGATCTTCTCGCCTTCGATGAGGATGTCGGCGCCGGACAGATCGCCCAGGTCGGGATCGACCGTCACCACGGTCGCGTTCTTGATGAGCGTGCGGGTCATCGCTACACCTCGGAGATGCACGGCTCGAGGCGCGCCGCTGACGCGCCGATTTTTTGCCGGCGAGCCGCAAAGGTACCAGAGTCCGGCATCGCATCAAACTACGACGTGCGCCAGGAAACTCGGCGCTGGACCGCACGGCATGCATCGGTCGGGAGAACGAATTGCGTATGGCGCGGACCAATAGCGTTGGACGAGCTGGGGCAGGTGCCTTCCGGCGCGCTTTTCCGTTTCCGATCCGAGAGATTTGTTTGCCATGCACCGCCGTGACGTGCTCAAGATTATGGGGGCGGCCGCCTTTCTGCGTGCCGCAACGGTTGCGGCCGCGGGCCGCGACAGCGCTGGACAGGAATTGCGCTTTCTGGGCGAGCCGCAACCGTTCGACTATGCCGCGCTCAAGGGACGCGCGCGCTCGCTTGCCGCACAACCCTACCAGGCGCCGGCCGAGCGTCTGCCCGCCGAGGTCAAGCAGCTCGACTGGGATCAGTATCAGAGCATCCGCTTCCAGCCCGATCACGCGCTCTGGGCGGACGATCGGACGCGCTTCACCATTCGCTTCTTCCACATGGGGCTATTCTTCGAGCTGCCGGTGCGCATCCACGCGCTGCGCG
Source organism: Betaproteobacteria bacterium (assembly GCA_009377585.1). Classification (NCBI taxonomy): domain Bacteria; kingdom Pseudomonadati; phylum Pseudomonadota; class Betaproteobacteria; species Betaproteobacteria bacterium. Next base: position 80,587 of record WHTS01000007.1, on the reverse strand, counting down.
AGGGGCTCGCGCGCGAGGTCGCGTATGACGCCGCGATGTTCGATCACAGCAAGAGCGGGCTCGCCGGCGTGGCGCTGCCGCCGGATCTCGGCTTTGCCGGCTTCCGCGTCCTGCATCGCAGCGACCCCGAGCGCGACATCGCCGCCTTCCTCGGCGCGAGCTACTTCCGGGCCGTCGGGGCGGAGAAGCAATACGGCCTGTCGGCGCGAGGGCTCGCGGTCGATACCGGCCTGCCGCGGCCGGAGGAATTTCCGCGCTTCACCGACTTCTGGCTGGAGCGTCCGGATCCGTCTTCGGAGCGGCTGAGCCTCTACGCGCTGCTCGATTCCCCCAGCATCAGCGGCGCATATCGATTCGATATCGTTCCTGGCGCGACCCTCCTCATGGATGTCGACGCATCGTTGTATCCGCGCAAGGAGATCGAGCGCATCGGCATCGCGCCCCTGACCAGCATGTACCTGCATGGCGAGAACGACCGGCGCGTCGCGATCGACTGGCGTCCGGAGATCCACGATTCCGACGGTCTTGCGCTCTGGACCGGCAATGGCGAGCGCATATGGCGGCCGCTGGTGAATCCGGAGCACCTCGCCTTCAACGCCTATGGCGACGAGAACCCGCGCGGCTTCGGGCTCATGCAGCGCGACCGCGATTTCGCCCACTACCAGGACGACGGCGCCTTCTACAATCGCCGGCCGAGCTTGTGGGTGGAGCCGCACGGCAGCTGGGGTAAGGGCGAAGTTTCCCTGTTGGAGATTCCGACCGCCGACGAGACCTCCGACAACATCGTCGCGTTCTGGCATCCGCAGCGCAAGCCGCAACCGGGCGAGGAAATGCTCTACAGCTATCGACTCCATTGGGGGGCTCGCACGCCGGGCACGCCGGCGATCGGCTACGTCGTCGCCACGCATACCGGCATCGGCGGCGTGGTCGGCCGCCCACGGACCTACTACTCGCGCCGCTTCGTGGTCGACTTCGCGGGCGAAGTGTTCTCGCGCCTGCCGGCCAAGGCCGAGGTCGAACCGGTCATCACCGCCTCGCGCGGCGAGGTCGAGATCACATCGGCCCGCCCGCTGCACCCCATCAAGGGCTATCGCGCAATGTTCGACCTGAAGCCCACCGACGAAAGAACCGACCCGATCAACCTGCGGCTTTGCCTGCGCTCCGGCGGAAAACCGCTCACCGAGACTTGGGCCTACCAATGGACGCCGCCGCCTGCGGATCGGCGCAAATTCTGAAGTGCGCTAAGCGGCACCGGCGAGGGGTTGACCCGCCAGCTCACGTTTGGGAAGCAATGCCGGCGAAGCGGTTTGAGTCTCGGCCTGGCGCCAGCCGGGCGAAGCCGCCTCGGAGCTTGTCACCAGGCGATGCAGCAACTCGAGCAGCCGGGCATCCTCGAGCAGCGTCATCTTGTCGCGCACGCTCAAAGCTTGCGGACCCTGCACCAGCGCATGGCGCAGCAGTGCCTCGGCCGACGCCCTCGCCTCGCCGCCGCCATGGCCATGCGGGGCCATCGCGCGAGCGCGGGCATTGGCGATCGGATCGACGATCGCGGCGATGAAGTCGATGCCCTTGGGCGCGGCCCGGGTCAGCGCCGCCGTCTGCTGGATCTCCAGCGAACCGCTCGCTTCCTCGGGCACCAGGAACAGGCGCCTGCGGCGCAGCCGGCGCCCGAGCGATGCGCGGCTCAGGATCACCGACACCGGGATGGACAGGATCAGCGCGCCCGCCACAGGCAGCAACCACCACACGTGCGAGGGATTGAGCCAGTAGACGCTGCCCACCCAGGCGATCCCGAGCAGCGTCTGGCCGCCGTGACGGCGCAACGCCTCCGACCACGTCGTCTCGACGTCCTCGCGCGGCGGGGACTTCCATTGCACCGACCGGCCCGCGAGCGCGGCGGTGACGAATTGGGTATGGAAGATCATCCGGATCGGCGCCAGCAGCGCCGAAATGATCATCTCGAAGAACACGCTTGCCGCCAGGCGCAGCACGCCGCCGTAGGCACGCACGCCGTCTTTCATCACGATCAGCATGCTCAGGACCTTCGGCAGGAACAGCAGCGAGAGCGTGGTGCTGAACAGCGCCACCGCGCGCTCCGGCCGCCACTCGGGCCATAACGGGAACAGCTGATAGGACTGCACGAAGTAGACCGGTTCGTACAGCGTATGCACCGCGAGCAACGCGGTGGACAGGATCAGCGCGACGAACCACAGCGGCGACGACACGTAGGCGAGCACGCCGGTCATGAACACCGCGCGATGCACTGTGTGCACGCCGTCCATCGCGATCAGCCGGAAGTTCATGAGGTTGCCCTGGCACCAGCGCCGGTCGCGCTTGATCTCGTCCATCAGATTGGGCGGCATCTCCTCGTAGCTGCCGGGTAGGTCGTAGGCGATCCACACGCCCCAGCCGGCGCGGCGCATGAGCGCAGCCTCGACGAAATCGTGCGAAAGGATCTCGCCCGAGAGCACGCCTCTGCCCGGCAGGCGGCGCAGCGCGCAATAGCGCATGAAGGGCGCCACGCGGATGATGGCATTGTGTCCCCAGTAGTGCGATTCGCCGAGCTGCCAGAAGTGCAGGCCCGCCGCGAATAGCGGACCGTAGACATTGGCGGCGAATTGCTGAATGCGCGCATGCAGCGTCTCCCGGCCGGCGGCGCGCGGGATGGTCTGGATGATGCCGGCGCCGGGCGAAACCTCCATCATGCCGACCAGCCGCGTCAGGCACTCGCCGGTCATGACACTGTCCGCATCGAGCACGACCATGTATCGGTAATTGCTTCCCCAGCGGCGGCAGAAATCGGCAACGTTGCCGCTCTTGCGCTTGATGCGGTGCCGCCGCCAGCGGTAGAAAACGCGGCCGAAACCATTCACCGCCCGGCACAGCTCGAGCCACGCCGCTTGTTCGGCGACGCGCTTGTCGGGATCCGCGCTGTCGCTCAGCACGAAGAAGTCGAAGTGCTGCGACTGGCCGCTGCGCTCGAGCGATTCGTAGGTCGCCCGCAGTCCCGCAAACACGCGCGGCACGTCTTCGTTGCAGATCGGCATGATCACCGCGGTACGCGCCGACGGGTCGATCGCTTTGGTCGCCCCGGCCTTGGCCGAAATCGCATAGCGATCCTTGCCGGTGAGCAGAAGAAAGAAACCGGCGAGCGCCGTCCAGAAGCCGGCGCTGACCCAGCCGAACAGGAGCGCGAACAGGATGAGGATCGCGATCTCCAACGGCTGCCTGCCCTGGTAGGGCAGCACCGTGGTCATGAAGTCGGTGGCGATCCAGGTTTGACCGATGGTCAGGAGCAGCAGGCCCATGCGGCGCACGGCGCCGTCGCGGCGCAAGCGCGCGTCCTGGGCGGGCGGGGCGGATTCGTCGGCAGCTTGCCGCGCGGGCCGGACACGCAACGCGCGTCGCATCAGGCTTTGCGGCCACGAGCTCGGCGCGATCGAAGTGCGCTTCAGCGGCGGCGTGGTCGGAATGTGCGCCGGCTCGTCGGCGCTCGGATCGAGTTGCTGCGTATCGCCGAGCGAAATTTCGCCGGCATGCCGCGCGTGCGTGCTCTCCAACGAGGACGGTGCGAGATCTTGCATCGGATTCCTTGACGCGCCCCTCGATGACCCAGCTACTCGGGAGGGACGATATAACTCCACACTTCCGACAACGGTGTACCGGCAGCGTTCAGTTGTCCGCGCAATTCCACCGCACGTTTCTCATCGATTGCGCGCACTCGCACGGTCGCACGCCAACCCCCGGTCGCTTCGTGGCGACGCAGCGTGCGCTCGACGATGTCGGCGTTGTCGTCTCCCGACACCTGCCATTGCACAGTAACCTCGGGCAGCTTGGCGGCCGGATCCGGCGCGAAGTCGATGACGAACAGCGTGCTCTTGTCCGTCGCCGCCTTGTCCTTGCGCTCGACCGGGGCCGATTGCAACCGGCGCGTTTGCACGACGCGTACCGCAGGCATCGGCAAATCCGGTTCCCGTCCCCAGGTCAGCTCGTACTCCAGGTCCAGCGGCCGCTTCGGCGCCGGCTGCTTGGCGGGAATCCAGTAGGCGACGATGTTGTCGTTGGTTTCGTCGGGGCTGGGAATCTGCACCAGCTCGACGCGACCGGCGCCCCACTTTCCCTTCGGTTCCACCCAGGCGCTGGGGCGCAGGTCGTAGCGCGCATCCAGATCCTCGTAGGCGCGAAAGTCACGGTCGCGCTGCAGCAGGCCGAATCCGAGCGGTTCGGTGAGCGCGTACGACGTAATGAGGAGCCGGCGCGGGTTCTGCAACGGGCGCCAGATCCATTCGCCGCTGGAAGAGCGGATGGAAATCCCGTCGGAGTCGTGTACCTCCGGGCGCAGCGTGGGGCCAGGCGCCGGTTGGTTCTCGCCGTAGAAAAACATGCTGGTGAGCGGCGCGATGCCGAGCTTGGCCACGTTCTCGCGCAAATAGATTCGCGCCCGCACATCCATGCGGGTCGGCGCGCCGGGCCGCAGGACGAAGCGGAAAGCGCCGGTCACGCGGCGCGAATCGAGCAGCGCGAAGATGATCAGCGCGCGATCGTCGGGCGACGGACGATTGATCCAGAACTCCACGAAGCGCGGAAACTCCTCCCCCGAAGCTTCCCCGGTATCGATCGCCAGGCCGCGCGCCGACAAGCCGTAGCGCAGCCCCTGCGCCACCGTTCGAAAGTAGCTCGCGCCAAGGAACACCATGACTTCGTCCTTGCGTGCGCGGTCGTTCAAGGGGTAATGCACGCGAAACCCGGCAAAGCCGAGCTCGCCCGCCTTGAGCTGCGGCAGCTTCAAGGGCCCATAGTCGAACTGGTCGGGGTTGAAGACGAGCCGGCGAGTGCCGTCGGTAGACAATTCTTGCACCCTGACCGGCTCGTTGAAGTTGGTGCCGAGATGCACGAAGCTCACTTCGAACGGAATGTTGGCCCGATGCCACAAGTTGCGTTCGGGCTTGTAGCGGATCTGCTGGAACTGGGCGAAGGTCAGCTTGCGCAGCTCGTCCGGAATCGTCGCGGTGCGTGGCCGGTAAGGTCGACCGGCAAGCTCGCCCGCGATCTGGATCACGTCGCCGAAGTCGAAAGCATTCGCTGGCCAGGCAACGACGGCCGTCGCGACCGCTAAAACAAAGGCAGTCCAATGGGAAGAAAGGCGGGAAAGGCGTGAACGCGCGGTTCCGATGCGTTGCTCCCTCGGGATGGGATCTAGCTGGGATCTAGCAGGGCGAACGCGACCAGCTTCGGAGCGTGCGTGCGTCGCGAAGCGCGCGGTTGCACGCGCCGTGCCTGGGGCTGCAAGAAATCTCGTGGGCTATTGGCTCGGCGTTGCCGGCGATCCGACGGTCCCGGCTGCGGGCCTGGGCAATGGCAAACGGCGCGTCCGGCGCTTGCTCATGGCTCATCCTTGCGTCGAAGGGTGCGCGAGCTGACGCGTCCGACCACCGGCTTGGCCCGCCGCGTCGGCGGCGGACCCGATTGGAAGCAGGGGTCGCGCCCGGTAGGCCGCTTCGCTACGTTCGGCCGGCGCTGCGGCGTAGCGGGTGGTGCGCTGTGCGGGCGTGCGACCGAGCGAGCGGATCAGCGCATCCATCTGTTGCGGTGAAAACTCCTGGCCGTGCTGGGTGCCGGCGGCGCGCGAGATACTCTCGTTCATCAATGTGCCGCCCAGATCGTTAGCGCCCGCCGCGAGGCAGGCCGCCGCCCCGGCTGCGCCCATCTTCACCCACGACACCTGAATATTGCGGATGAGCGGGTGCAACGCCAGGCGGGCGACCGCATGCATGAGCATGGCCTCCCGGTAGGTGGGACCGGGTCGCGCGCGGCCCTTGCGATAGATAGGCGCTTCCATGGCGACGAAGGGCAGCGGCACGAACTCGCTGATGCCGCCCGTGCGACTCTGCAGGTCGCGCAGATGCAGGAGGTGGCGGGCCCAGTGGATCGGCCGGTCGACATGGCCGAACATGATGGTCGACGTGGTCGGCAAAGCGCAGCCATGCGCGGCCTCGACCACTTCCAGCCACTGGTGCGTGTCGAGCTTGTCGGGACACAGCACCGCGCGCACCTCGTCATCGAGGATCTCGGCCGCGGTGCCGGGCAGGGAGCCGAGCCCGGCGTCGCGCAGCCGGTTCAGGTAGGCGGCGAGCCCGAGCCCCAGGGTGGCTGCGCCGTGCGCGATCTCGAGCGGAGAGAAGGCGTGCACGTGCATGGCGGGTACGGCGCGCTTGACCGTATCGAGCAATGCCAGGTAGGTATCGCCGCTGTAGCTCGGATGAATCCCGCCTTGCATGCAGACCTCGGTAGCGCCGCGCTCCCAGGCTTCGCGCGCACGGCGGTCGATCTCGGCGAGCGGCAGGTCGTACGCCGGGCCGCGCAGTCCGCGTGCAGGCGTGCCCTTGGAAAACGCGCAGAAGTTGCACCGGTACTGGCAGACGTTGGTGTAGTTGATGTTGCGATTGACCACGTAGGTGACGGTATCGCCGACGGCTGCCCGGCGCAGCGCGTCGGCGGCGTTGCACACGCGCTCGAATTCCTCGTCGCGCGCCGCGAACAAGCGCACGATGGCATTCGCATCCAGGCGCTCGCCCGCGCTGGCCTGGTCCAGAATGCGCCCGATGTCCTCGGCGCCGCCCGAGCGCGAAAGAGCGCGCGCAGGGCTCGGCAAAGGTACCGACGCGATGCCGGGCTGCCACGGGTCGGTGCGGGCGTAGCCCTCGCTGTCGAGCAGCTGCAGCACCTCGCGCTGCAAGCCGGCGTCGAGCCAGCGCTGCGGCGCGCATGCGTATTCGGGATAGATGGCGAGCCGCTCCACCAGCACCGAGCCTTCCCCGACGCAGGTGCGGGCGAGCGCCTCGATCGCCGGCCACGGCGCCTCGGGATTGACGTGATCGATCGTAACCGGCGAGATGCCGCCGAAATCGTTGCTGCCGGCCGCGATCAGCGCCGCATGGGCGTTCGCGGACAGGTTCGGCGGCGCCTGGATGTTCATGTCGGGCCCGAGCAGCAGGCGCGCGACCGCGATGGTCCAGAGCAAATCCTCGAGCTCGGGCTCGGGTGCCTGCGCCATGCGCGTTCCCGGCTTCGCACGGAAGTTCTGGATGATGACTTCCTGGATGTGACCATAGCGGCTGTGCACGGCAGCGATCGCCTGCAGCGCCTCGATGCGCTCGGTGCGCATCTCGCCGATGCCGATCAGAATGCCGGTCGTGGTCGCAACCGCAGCCTCGCCGGCCGCGCGCAACGCTTCGAGCCGCACCTGCGGCGCCTTGTCCGGCGAGCCGTGATGCGGCCCGCCCGGCGCGCACAGCCGTTCGGACGCCGACTCCAGCATCAGGCCCTGCGACACCGACACGCGGCGCAGGCGCGCGATGTCTTCGGCGCTCAGCACCCCGGCATTGACGTGCGGCAGAAGCCCGGTTTCACGCAGGACGCGCTCGCACATGGCCTCCAGGTAGCGGGTGGTCGACTCGTATCCCAATTCCGCCAACTCGCGCCGAGCCGCCCCATAGCGCAACTCGGGCTTGTCGCCGAGCGTGAACAGCGCTTCCTTGCATCCGGCCTGCGCGCCGGCGCGCGCGATGGCGATCACTTCCTCGGGCGTCAGGTAGGCGCGGTGCAGATGGCGCGGCGCCGTGGCGAAGGTGCAGTAGTGACAGCTGTCGCGGCAGAGGCGCGTGAGCGGGATGAAGACCTTGCGCGAATACGAAACGCGCCGGCCATGGTGGCGCAGGGTTGCCGCGCGTGCCTGCGTCATGAGCTCCGGCAACTGCCGGTGCGCGAATTCGTCCGCTATCCCGTGGGAGATGTCCATAAGCCTTGCGTAGCTGGGTATGCGTGCTGCAGAGACTCCAGCCGGGAGGGATCACCCGGCGTTGGTCGATCGAGCTCACCGCCTGGCCATTATACGGGCGGCGCCGCATGTGTTCGGTTGTTCCGCGAGGCGGTCGCCGCAACGGAGCGCAACCAGGTGCCGCCTGCTCGATTGACGCAACCTCGGGGCCTCGTCAAGATGCCGCGTTCAACCCACCCACGGGAGCGCCATGAAAACGATCCTCATGACCGGCGCAGCCGGGCGCATCGGCACCTTTCTGCGCCCGGAGCTGCGCGGCAATTACCGGCTGCGGCTGTCGGACATCACGCCCGTCACCAACCTCGCAGAGAACGAGACCTTCGTCGCCGGCGACATCTCGCGCATGGAAGACGCGCTGGCGATCACCCAGGGTGTGGATGCGGTGGTGCATTTCGGCGGTCAATCCGGCGAGCACGACTGGGAGCACATCCTGAACGCGAACATCGTCGGTTTCTACAACACGATCGAAGCCGCGCGCCGCAACGGCGTCAAGCGTTTCCTCGTGGCCACCTCCAATCATGCGGTCGGGTTCTATCGCTGCGACCAGACCATCGATCACACCGTCTACCCCAAGCCCGACAGCCGCTACGGCGTCTCCAAGGTTTTCAATGAAGCGCTGGCGAGCCTCTACGCCAACCGCTACGGCATGCAGATTTTCTGCATGCGCATCGGCAACGTGAACCACGCCCCGATCGACCGGCGCCGGCTCGCGATCTGGATCAGCGGGCGCGACATGGCGCAGCTCGTGACCATCGGCATCGAACATCCCGACCTGCAGTTCGAGATCGTGTACGGTATCTCCGACAACGCGCGCGCCTGGTTCGACAATCGCAACGCCCATCGGCTGGGGTATCGGCCGCAGGACGCCTCCGAGCCCTACGCCGAGGACGTCATGCGGCGCGATCCGCCGCCGGGCACGGCGCCGGCCGACATCTATCAGGGCGGAGGACATTGCATGGCCGAAGGCGGCACGCGCAGCGCGCTCGCCGTCGAGCCCGGCTCGAAGTAGCGGTGGGCGTGATCGACGGGCAACGGCGCCTGCTCGGGCTGGTCACCACCTACGACATCCTGGGCGAAAAACCGATGCGCTTCGTCGAGGCCCACGGCGTGCGGCACGAGGAGATCATCGTCCAGGATGTCATGACCCCTGGAGACAAGCTGGAAGCGCTCGATTTCGGCGATGTGCGCGCGGCGAAAGTCGGGCACGTGGTGGCCACGCTGCGCCAGAGCGGGCGCCGGCATGCGCTGGTAACCGACCCCGACGGGCGCATCCGCGGCATCTTTTCCGCCACGCAGATCGCCCGTAGCCTCGGCGTCAACCCGCAGTCGGTCAACCCGGCCGAAATCGCGCAGACGTTTTCCGAGATCGAAGCGCTGCTCGCGCGCTAGGCTGCGCTACCGCGCGGCCAGGCCGGCCGCTTTCGCGACCTTGGCCCATTTCGCGATCTCCGCGCGCAGGCTTTGCGCGAACTGCTGCGGTGTGCTGACCAGCGGGTCCAGGCCCGAGGCCTGCATCGCAGCGCGCATCTTCGGGTTGCGAACGCTCTCGGCAATGGTGGCATGGATGCGCTGCACGATCGCCGGCGGGGTTGCGGCCGGCGCCAGGATGCCGGTCCAGGACGAGGCCTCATAGCCCGGGACGCCGCCTTCGGCGATGGTGGGCACGTTCGGCAACGTGCTGGCGCGCTTTGCCGTGGTCACGCCGAGCGGGCGCAGGCGGCCGTTTTTCACCAGCGGAATCGCCGCGTTGATCGGCACGAAAGTCATCGCGCCCTCGCCGCCCACCACCGCGGTGAGCGCCGGCGCCGCCCCCTTGTACGGCACGTGCAGGATGTCGGTCTTGGTCAGCATCGAGAACAGCACGAACGCCATGTGGTTCGATGTCCCGCGACCGGCGGGAGGCGTCGACGAGCGAGCCCGGCTGGCGCCGGGCCAGCTCGATCAGCTCGCGCACCGAGCGCGCCGGCACCGAGGGGTGCACCACCAGCACGTTGGGCGTGATGGTGAGCTGAGTCACGGGGGCGAGATCCTTCAGCACGTCGTAGGAAAGGTTCTTGTACAGGCTCGGACTGATCGCCAATGCGGTCGTACCGACGAGCAAGGTATAGCCGTCGGGCGCCGCGCGCACCACGGATTCCGCGCCGATGTTGCCTCCGGCGCCAGGGCGATTGAGCACGACCACCGGCTGGCTCCACAGCTGCGTCATCCGCTGCGCGAGCAGCCGCGCCATGTGGTCGGTTGCACCGCCGGCCGAAAAAGCCACCACCATGCTGACGCCGCGTTCGGGATAGCCTCCAGCGAGCGCGGGTGTAACGCCGGCGATGGTTGCGAGAGCTCCTGCGATGCATAGGCGCATGATTTCCTCCTCCAATGAGTAATCGTGTGCCTACAGGATAGCGCGCAGCGGCTGCGCCTCGTCGGCCGCGTTCAGCGCGGCAAGCGCCGCGCGATCGATCTCCGGGCCGAGTCGTCGCCCGGCATGACAATGATATTCACCGGCGCCGCCGCGATTACTTGATGACGATGTTGCGTTCCTTCACGAGCTTCATCCAGCGCGCGTAGTCGTCGCGGATGCGCTTGCCGAACGCTTCCGGCGCGCCGCCGGTGGCTTGCATGCCTTCGCGGTCGAGGCTGGTCTTGACATCTTCCATCTTGAGGATCTGATTGATCGCGCCGTTGAGGCGGTCGATGGCCGGTTGCGGCGTTCCTTTGGGCGCCATCAAGCCGAACCACAGCACCACGTCGAAGCCCGGATAGGTTTCCGCGATGGCGGGAACGTCGGGCATCGAATACCAGCGCTTCGGCGTCGTGACGCCGAGCGCACGCAGCTTGCCGGATTTCACGTGCGGCGAGACCGGCAGCAGGCTGCCGACGATGATCGGCACCTGACCCGAAAGAATGTCGGCCATGCCGGCGCCGGTGCTCTTGTGGCGGAGAAGCTCCCCGACATGATCATGACGGTGTACCCGTCGGGCGTAGCTCTCGCGGTCTGCTCCATGCCGATCAGCCCGGCCGCGCCACCACGGTTGTCGACCACGAACTGTTGCCCGAGCACCTCGGTAAGCTTGGCGGAGAAGCGGCGGGCGCTGATGTCGCTGCCGCCGCCCGGCGCGAACGGAACGATCACGCGCACGATCTTCGAGGGATACTGCTGCGCGTACGCTGATGCACCGATGGCCACGGCTGCGGCTGCGGCTGCCACGGCGGCATACGATGCAATACAAAATCGGGACTTCGACGACATTACGGTCTCCTGCATGGCATGGATGGAAAACGGGCCCGTACGTTACCCGTAAACGAAATTGTTTGCACTGGTTTTCTGTCGAGCCCGACATACCCTTACGGGTTTGCACACTAGTCTTCTGTCGAACCTGACTTACCCGTACGGTATTGCGCGGGGGCAAAGCCAGTTGCTACCCGAGGATAAAGCGCCTTCCGGCCGCGGAACCTGGGGACGCCATCAAGGCGGCTGCGTCGTGCCCGACTCATCGATCGGAATGCGCGAGCCGTCGGCGAACAGCACCAGGCCGAACACCGGCTTGGTGGGAAACACCGAGCGCAGAACCGCGCAGTAGCTCTGCACCTGGGCCCGGTACTCGGCCTCGAGCGCAGCCCCCGCAATCGCGGCGCGGCTCCCGGTCTTGTAGTCCAGCACCCAGACTTCGCCGTCGAGCTCGACCATGCGGTCCACCCGGCGCAATTCGCCGCTGGCGGTGATGATCGGCCACTCGTCGAGCGCGCGCTGGTAGCGGCTGGGATCGAACAGTCTGGCGAGCTCGGGGTCCGCCATCAATCGGCGTGCCTGCTCCCACATCGGTTCGACCTGGGCAAGCGGCAATCCGAGGCGCTGGGCCAGCTCGACTGCATTGGCTTGCGCACCGCTCGTCGCATGCTGCATGACGAGATGAAAGGCGACGCCATAGCGCTGGCCCGGCGAGGCGAGCGTATCGCGCCGGCGCCCGACCGGCTGCGGCGGATCGCTTGCCGCAGCCGCGGCCGGCGCCGGCGCCGAGACCTGCCGCTCGGGCGGCACGCCGCCGGCTGCCAGCTCGTCGCCATGACAGACGGCCATCTCGGCCCGGTCGGCGCATCCGGCTGCGGCGACGACCGCGGAGCGGACGCGTCCATACCAGGAGCCGGCAACGCCGCGCACCTCGCAGCCGCTCACAAAAAGCGCCTGGCGCGCGCGCGTCATCGCGACATAAAGCAGGTTCAATTCCTCCCGCTCGGCGTAGCGGGCTTCGGCCTCGAGCTGCCGGCGCTGCGCGCGGCTGCGTTCGGCACTACGCGTCGAGAGCGAAAAAGCGAGCGGCGCGCACTGCCCCGGTTCCCATTGCGCCAGCACATCGAAGCCGCGCTCCGCGGGTCGCACGGCGGCCGTGTCCAGCAGCCACACGAGCGGCGCTTCCAGCCCCTTTGCGCCGTGCACCGTCATGATCCGGATCGCGTCGGACCCGCACGCGACAGCGCCCTCGTCGGGCGCTTCGTCGGCCGGCGCTCCGAGCAGGTCGCGCAGCTCGGCGAGAAAGCGCGGCAGGCTCGGGTAGCGACCCGAATCCACGTCGAGCGCGCGTTGAATAAAGGCATTCAAATTAGCTACAACGGCAGCGCGCATGGCAACAGGCACCGAAGCCTGGTAGCGGCGCATCACGTCGCCTTCGAAATAGATGCGGTCGAGCGTGTCGTGCACCGGCAAACGGTCCGCCCAGTCCAGCCAGCGGGCGAGGAGCTCACGCGCGCGGCGCAATCGCGCATCGGGCGCCGCGTCGGTCAGGCGCTCCAGGCGTTCCCACCAGGCGTTCCCGGAGGCCTGCGCGATCCGCATCAGGTCCTCGTCGCTGCAGCCGAATATCGGGCTCCGAAGCGCGTGCGCGAGGGCGAGATCGTCGAACGGCGAGACCAGGAATTCCAGCAGCGCCATGAGATCGGCCGCCTCCAGGGTATCGAGCAATCCGCCCTGGCGCGAGGTGACGAACGGCATGCCTGCATGGCGCAAGGCACGCTCGTAGATCTGCAGGTGTGTGCGCCGGCGCACGAGAATCATCACATCGCCATAGCGCACCGAGCGCGTGCGGCTGCGATCCGGTGCATCGGCGATGGACCAGCGTCCGACGATCTCGGCCAGGCGCGTCACCAGCATGCGGGCCTCGCGCTCGCGCCTCGTGTCTTCGGCCACTTCGCGCGCCGATCGCAGCGGATCGCGCAACCCTGCGACCGCAGCCACGGGAACCGGCTCGGCTTGGCGAGCGAGCGGCAAGACTTCGACCCTGCCCGGCAGCGTCGGGTCATGCGCGCGATGCGGCATGAAATCCGCATACGCCGGCTCGCGCTGGAACAGGCGGTTTGCCACGTCGAGCACGGGCTGGGCGCAGCGGCGCGATTCGTCGTGCGAGTGCACGGCTGCGCCGTGGCTGCGCCTCAGCCACTCGCGCGCCGCCTCGAACAGGCGCGCATCAGCGCGGCGGAAGCGAAAGATCGCCTGCTTCGGGTCGCCTACCAGGAACACCCCCGGCGTCGAATCGGCCTGCGCCGCCGCGTCGAACCAGGCTTCCAGGGCAAGCCACTGCAGCGGGTTGGTGTCCTGGAACTCGTCGAGCAGGATGTGGCGATAGCGGCTGTCGAGCTTGAAGTGCATCGTCACCGCATGGTCTTCGCGCACGAGCAGCTCGTAGGCGAGCCACTCGATGTCGGCGAAGTCGACCACCTGCCGGTCCTGCTTGAGCCCCTGGTAGTGCTCGAGCAAGGCGCTGCCTGCGACCAGCCCGGCTGCGTTGGCGCGATAGCTTGCCTGATCGGCGCTGGCTGCGAGCGCTTCGAGGGCGCGGTCGGCGAGCCGCTCGCACAGCTCGAGGTAGCGCGCTTCGCCCGCACCGCCGAGCCGACCGGCCTGCGCAGCGGCTACCTTCTTTACGCGGCGTTCGTTCCTCTCCGTGAGCAATGCCCGGCACAGGGCGGCAAAAGCCGCCTCGTGATCGCCGTGTTCAAGACCGGCCGCCAACCGTTCAGCGCACGATTGCTCATGCTTGGTATTGCGCGCAAGCAACCCGCACAGTTCGCGCACCTCGGCGAGGAACTTGCTCTGTGCGAAGAGCGCGGCGATGACATCGGTTCCCGCGGGAAATCCAAGCTCCGCCGCCTGCCGAGCCAATGCGCGCTCGGTCGCATCCGCGTCCCGGCCGGCATATGCCCACCAGTCGGCGCGGTGCTGCACGAAGCGCTCGAGCAGGAGACGGGTGGGGTACAGGCCGTAGCGCTCGAACAGGAAGTCGAGCGCCCGGGCCGCCTTGCTGTCCGATTGGCGGCGGCAAGCTTCCTCGAACAGTGTCCAGGCTTCCGCCAGCAACGCCGACGTCCGCTCGATCAGCGACACGTTGCCGATCGCAGCCGCCTCCAGCGGGGCGCTGCGCAGCAACTGCAGGAACCAGCTATGAAAGGTCGCGATGGTGAGCGGCGGTTGTGCGATCAGCACCCGCTCGTATAGTGCGCGCCCGCGTACGAGCGCCGCATCGATCTCGGCTCCCGGCACTGCGCGGCTCGCCAGGAACGCACGTACCGAAGCGTCACTGGCCGTGGCGAGAAAGCGCAGCCACTGATGCAGCCGGTCGGCCATTTCCTGCGCCGCCTGGCGGGTGAAGGTGATCGCGAGAATCTCTCCCGGCTCGATGCCGGCGAGCAGCAACCGCAGCACGCGCGATACCAGCAACCAGGTCTTGCCGCTACCGGCGCAGGCTTCGACCACCACGCTGTGCGCTGGATCGAGCGCGGAAGCTTCGAGCGCGGAAGGATCGAGCGCGCTAGTGCGGGTGTCGCTCACGACCAATGCCTGCGCCGGCACAAGCCGTGCATCTCGCAATACGCGCACACCGCCTCGATGCCTTGGGCGGGCAGCGGCGCACCGTCGCTGATGCGATCCACGAGCTCCGTCAGGCGGCTGCGCACCTCGGCGGCATGAAGCGCCACGTCGTGCTCCAGCGCGACCGGCTCCACTTCCTCCAGGTCCATCGCGAGGTACAACGCCTCGGATACCGGTTCGTCCCAAAGCAAAGCGTACACCGGCAACTGCACGTCCTCGCCGGCACTTGCGAGCTCCGCCGCCAGCTTGGTGCGCGCCCGGGTCTTGTAGTCGACCACGGCTACGGCGCCGTCGGCGCGCACGTCGACCCGATCGATGCGCCCGCGCAAGGAGAAGGTTCTGCCGGCGGGCGTGTGAATCGTCACGCTGCGGTCGGCCTCGCCGGCGTGGAATCGCCAGCCCTGCGCTTCCCGCTCGCGCTGCCACGCGACGTAGCGGGGGATCAGTGCGCGCCAGCGCGCGAGCCAGGCCCTGGCGATGTAGTTCTGCGCGATCTCGTCGGCGAATACCGCATCCGAAAGCGCCCGCAACGCGCCCTCGGCAGCCTCGGGCCCGAGCTCGAGCAGACAGGGGTGAGCGCGGTGGAACCGGGTCAGGATCTCGTGCACGAGCGTGCCGTAATCGCGCTTCTCCAGCTCTTCCTGCACTTCGTCGCTCTCGCGCAGGCCCAGCGCATAGCGGGCGTAGAAACGATAAGGACACGCCAGCAGCGTGTTGTAGCTGCTCGCACTGATGGCTTGCGGAACACGGGAAGCAGGAACGCGCGGTGCGGGCGGCGTGGCCGGCCCAAGCGCCGCGTCCTGCCCAAGCGCCGCGTCCTGCCCAAGCGCCGCGTCCTCCCGATCGAGCCACCGGTGCGGCTCGATCGGCTGCGCCGGGCCTGCATCGTCGAGCGGGTCCGCCCACGCCAGCTCGTGCAGCGCGCGCAGCCGTTCGAACAGCGGCGAGATCAGATTGGGCTCTCCGGCAACGGTGCGTTGCCACGTCACGAGCGTTTCGCCGCTGCGCGCGAGCAGGCCGATCAGCAGATCCTGCACGTCGCGGACATGCGCTTCCAGGCCGGGCAAGCCGAGATCGCGCCGCACGCGCTGGTTGAAGAACATGCCCGCCGCGCTGCTGCCCGGCAGCCGGCTCGCATCCGCGCCCAGGATCAGCGTCGCATCGAAGCTGCGCAGGCGGGTCGCCTCGAGCGACGTGAACACCACCGGACTGTCGATGCTCGAATCCCGAAACGCGGCCGCTTCCAGCCGCCGCGCCAGCCAGCGCCGGAACTCGCGAAAGTCCACGGCGATGCGATCGCCGGCAAGCTCGGCTGCGAGCGTGTCGATCAGTTCCAGTACTTGAACGCCCGCGGCATCGGCCGCGAACCCGCGCTGCACGCCGATCTCTCTCAAGCTCGAACGTAGGGCCACGAGCCAGCCGGAGAGGCTCTTGCGGCGCATGCGGGCAAGCGCCTGTGCACCGCGCTGGAGGCGCAGCAGCATCTGTCTCGCTGCGCCGTCGCCGCTTCGCTCCGCGAGCTCGAGATAGCGCTCTAGGCCTGCCCGAATGCTGGCGCGGCGCAACGCCTGCTCGAAGCGCCAGACGGTGCGCTGGCGCTGCGGGCGTGGCCAATCCGCGAACGCAAACGGCGACTTGAGCAGGTCGAGCAGATCGCGGTGATGGCAGTCGTTGGTCGCGAGATCGAGCCAGCGTCCGACCGCGGTTGCCGCGCTCGTGGTGGACAGCGGCCAGCCCGCTTCGTCGCGCACCAGCACCTGCGCGCGTTCGAGCAGCGCCCGAGCGCGTCGCGCCACCACGCGATCGAGCGCGACCACCGCTATGCTGCTGCGACCGCCGCGCAGCCAGCCGCGCACGCTGGCGGCGATGATCTGCGCCTCCTGCTCGGCTTCGGTGGCGCCACAGAAACGCACGCGGCCGCCGAGCCCCGATTCGGGGCTCATTTGCCGCAAGGCTTGGGCACGATCGCCCAGGGCTGCAACGACGACCTCGGGCCAGGCCGCGCGCAGCGTGCGTTCGAACGCTCCGAGCGACTGCTCCGCGGTTTCCTCGACGATGCGAACGACCGGCACCCGCTCGGCGCAGCGCTGCAGAAACTGGGTTTCGGCCGGCGCAAGCTGCGCCAGACCGAGCGCATAGATAGGATCGATCACCTCGCGGCCGAGTATACCGAGCCGAAGCTGATACGCCGCCTCCACATGGCTTGCGTCCGCGTCCAGCGCATGCCACAGCTCGTGCACCAGGCGCGCCTCGAAGGCGAACCTGGCGCCTGCGCGGGCCTCGTAAGCCTGCTCCAGCCGCCGCGCGAAATCTTCCGCGGATGCGGGCAAGCCGACATGCCAACGGGTCAGCTCGTCGAACAGCACGGAGAGCTCCGCGGCGACCGACCACAAATCCTGATCCTGGAACCAGCGCCGCTCGGCGAGCGCATGGTAGATCGCCGCCTCGCGGGCCGAGGCGGGCATCGGGTGTATCGCCGCCTCACGGGCAGAGGCGGCGAGTGGGTAGATCGCCGCCTTGCGGGTAGAGGCGGCGAGTGCCGGCCGGCCGAGTGGCACCTCGGAGGCCCACTGGCGCAGGCTGGTCAGGCGCGGGAGCAGCGCCGCAGCGCCGACGCGCGCGTGCAGCGCCCGTGCGAACGCCGGCGCCGCGTGCAAATCCGGGAGCAGCACCGTGATGCGCGAAAGATCGCGGCCTTGCGCGACGTCCCGGACGATGTGCCGGCACGCTGCCGAAAGCAGGCAGGGAGCGGGGTACGTGGAAATGATGACCGCGCCGGGCGTCGCCATATTCAGCGCTTCACAGCGGCAAGGTCATCGGGTGGTTCGAGGGGACGCCATGCGCCCGGGCTGCCGAGGCTGCAGCGAACTGGCCCGGCAGGGCGGGACGCTAACCTTTGTCGAGCAGGTCGCGCTTGTCCTTGACCTTCGTCCACTCGTCGGCGTCCGACGGCGCAGGCTTCTTCTCGATGATCGGCGGCCAGGCCTTGGCCAGCTCGGCGTTGATCTGGATGAAAGCCCGCTGGTTTTCCGGCACGTCGTCTTCGGCGTAGATGGCCTCGACCGGGCATTCCGCGACGCACAACGTGCAATCGATGCACTCATCCGGGTCGATCGCCAGGAAATTGGGGCCTTCGCGGAAGCAATCGACCGGGCAGACATCCACGCAATCGGTATACTTGCACTTGATGCAAGACTCGGTAACGACGTAAGTCATGAGAAAAACTCGGTGTTGCGGCGCAATCGGAGAATTCTAACAGATGGGTCGCGCTCACCAAGGCTGGAGCCGTATTTCTTCCCACCCTGGCCGAATTTGGGTAGCATAGGAATCGGACCGCGCCGAATCGACTACCGAATAGCGGCCCGCAGCATCGCATTCATCCCTGGTCACCCCCTGGTCCATCCATGAGCGAACATGTCCTTCACGTCAGCGACGAGACGTTCGACGCAGAAGTTTTGAAATCCGGCACCCCCGTGCTGGTGGATTTCTGGGCGGAATGGTGCGGCCCGTGCAAGATGATCGCACCCACGCTCGACGAGATCGCCAAGGAATATTCGGGCCGGCTCAAAGTCGCCAAGGTCAACGTCGACCAGAGCCAGGCAATCCCGCCGAAGTACGGCATTCGGGGCATCCCGACCCTGATCCTGTTCAAGAACGGCAACGCCGAAGCCACCAAGGTGGGCGCAGTATCGAAGTCCCAGCTCACCGCGTTCATTGACAGCAATATCTGAACCGGCTAGTCTTTCCCGAAACAAGTCGGAAGTCTCTCCCGCTGCCATCCCGCGGGCCCTCGTGCTTCCAGACGAAATCCCTGCTGCGCCAACACCTCGATCCGAATCCTCGTCTCCCGAGGGGACGACTCCCAGGCTCCCGTCTATGCATTTGTCCGAGTTGAAGAACCTCCACGTGGGCGAACTCGTGGATATGGCCGTCAAGAACGAGATCGACGGCGCGAACCGCATGCGCAAGCAGGATCTCATCTTCGCGCTGCTGAAGAATCACGCGCGCAAGGGTGAAACGATCCATGGCGGCGGCACCCTCGAAGTGCTCCCGGACGGCTTCGGCTTCCTGCGATCGCCCGATACTTCGTACCTCGCGGGCACCGACGACATCTACGTCAGCCCGTCGCAGATCCGGCGTTTCAATCTGCATACCGGGGATACGATCGAGGGCGAGATTCGCACCCCCAAGGACGGCGAGCGCTACTTCGCGCTGGTGAAGGTCGACAAGGTCAATTCCGAGCCGCCCGAGAACGCCAAGCACAAGATCCTGTTCGAGAACCTCACGCCCCTCCACCCCACCGACCATCTCAAGCTCGAGCGCGACATCAAGGCGGAGGAGAACCTGACCGGCCGCATCATCGATATCATCGCGCCGGTCGGCAAAGGCCAGCGTGGCCTCATCGTCTCGCCGCCCAAGGCGGGCAAGACCGTGATGCTGCAGCACATCGCGCACTCGATCACGGCGAATCACCCCGAGGTGATGCTGATCGTGCTGCTAATCGACGAGCGCCCGGAGGAAGTGACCGAGATGCAGCGCTCGGTGAAGGGCGAGGTGGTCTCCTCGACCTTCGACGAGCCGGCAACGCGGCACGTGCAGGTGGCCGAGATGGTGATCGAGAAGGCAAAGCGCCTGGTCGAGCATCGCAAGGACGTCGTCATCCTGCTCGATTCCATCACCCGGCTTGCTCGCGCCTATAACACCGTCGTTCCCGCCTCCGGCAAGGTGCTGACCGGCGGCGTCGATGCCAATGCGCTGCAGCGCCCGAAACGGTTCTTCGGCGCCGCCCGCAACATCGAGGAAGGCGGCTCGCTCACGATCATCGCCACCGCGCTCATCGATACCGGTTCGCGCATGGACGACGTGATCTACGAGGAATTCAAGGGCACCGGCAACATGGAAATCCACCTCGACCGGCGCATGCACGAGAAGCGGATCTTCCCCGCCATCAACGTCAACCGCTCCGGCACGCGGCGCGAGGAGCTCCTGCTCAAGCCCGAAATCCTCACCAAGGTCTGGGTGCTGCGCAAGCTCCTCTACCCGATGGACGAGCTGGAAGCGGCCGAATTCCTGATCGACAAGGTCAGGGCCACCAAGACCAATGGGGACTTCTTCGATTCGATGAAGCGAGGTTAGCAAAACACCTCGCCGTGGGCCGCGCGCCACTTCTTCGGCTCGATGAAGCAAGGATTGCTGCCAAACCCCCGGCTTGATCTTTCCGCCGATGCCCCGATATGGCGGTTTCCTAAGCCACGGGTAGGCTTTGACAATTGCGCATAAGGCCATCTGTCGCAGATAATTGACGATTACTGGCACAAGCCCTGGAGCACGCCATGAAGGAAAAAGGTCATCCGAAGTATTCGGATATCGCCGTCACCTGCAGTTGCGGCAATACGTTCACCACGCGCTCGACCATGGGGCGGGCGTTGCATGTCGAGGTCTGCTCGGCGTGCCACCCGTTCTACACCGGCAAGCAGAAGATCGTCGATACCGCGGGGCGCGTGGAGCGCTTCAAGCAGAAATATGCCCGCACGGGAGCCAAGGCGGCCTGATTCGCGCCTGCGTAGGCTCGGAAAAAAGCAGCGTCGGCTGCTTTTTTCTTTTCAGGCGACCGGGGCGACGACAGCCGCCACCCCCACTATGGCGAAGATCGCGGCGGCCAGCCAGCGTATGTATTTCATCGGGCAAAGCCGGATCACCCGCTCGCCAAGCAGGACGGCGGGAACGTTGGCGCACATCATGCCGAGCGTCGTGCCGACCAGCACCCAGTAGAGATCGCCATAGCGTGCAGCCAACGCCACGGTGGCTACCTGCGTCTTGTCTCCCATCTCGGCCAGGAAGAAAGCCAGGAGCGAAGTGGCAAACACGCCCAGCCTGGCGCTGGCGTGGACCTCGCCGTCCATTCGATCCGGCCATAGCGCCCACACGGCGATGGCGCTGAACGAGATCCCGAGCAGCCAGCGCAGTCCTTGCGATCCGAGCTCCGCGGCGATCCGGTCGCCGATCCAGGCGGCGAGCGCATGGTTGGCGATCGTGGCGAGCAGGATGGCGGCGATGATCGGCAGCGGCCGCCGGTAGCGGGCCGCAAGCAGCAACGAAAGCAGTTGGGTTTTGTCGCCGATCTCGGCAACCGCGACGACGGCAGTCGAAGTGAGCAAGGCGGGCACCGGGGTAACCTCGTGTGGGGACGGGCGCAGAACCGTTGGCACGACGAGCCCCGCCCGATCCCTCAAGCGGCCCGTCGATGCCAAAGGTCTCGCCAGGCGTCACACGCCGGATACGCCATGACCTTGCGGCCAAGTGTGTTGACGCATCCACCCGCGCATTCACCTGCTCGAACCGCGGGTCGGCTACTCCCCGATGACGGCTGTAATTCTAATCGTGAACGCGGACGCGCGAAAGCGCTGCGCGCAGCCACATCGATCGGGTGCAATTGCGCCATTCCGGCGCGTTCAACCTGGGCACCTGTCGACAGCGCTGCGCTCGCATCCGCCATCGACTCGACATCCGAGTCAGGCCTGCTCCAGCACGCTCAATGCGTCCTGCAGTTCGTACCAGCGTTCCTCGGCTACCTGCACTCTCGTCGCGATTTCTGCCCGGCGCTTCTGCAAATCCGCAATGACGCCGGCATCGACACTGCCGGACGCGGCCTCGATCAGCCTGCCATCGATGGCGTCGGTTTCGTCGCCGAGCGCGTCCATCTCATTTTCGAGCGCGCGAATCTCGCTCTCGAGCGGACGGCGCCGGGCGGCGGCTTCGTCCTGGCGCCGTGCACGTTCCCGCCGCTCCTCTTTGCGGCCCGCGCGGGCGTCGGCCGAGCCTGGACGGGCAGGCTTGTCGGACTGGAGCCAGGCGCGATAGTCATCCAGATCGCCATCGAACGGAGAAACCCGCCCGCCGGCCACCAGCCAAAGCTCGTCGGCGGTCGTGCGCACCATGTGCCGGTCGTGCGAGACCAGCACCACCGCGCCCTCGTATTCCTGCAGCGCCAGCGTGAGCGCATGCCGCATCTCAAGGTCGAGATGATTGGTGGGCTCGTCCAGCAGCAGCAGGTTGGGACGCCGGCGCACGATCAGCGCCAGCGCGAGCCGCGAGCGCTCTCCGCCGGAGAACGAGCCGACCGGCACCAACGCCTGATCGCCGCCGAATCCGAACCGCCCGAGGTAGTCGCGCAGATCCTGCTCGCGGGCGTCCGCATCGATCCGCGCATTGGTCCGCGCATTGGTCCGCGCATTGGTCCGCGCATTTGTCCGCATTAGATGCTGCAATGCGCTTTCGTCGTCGCGCAGCTGCTCCAGCTGATGCTGCGCGAAGTAGCCGATCGCGAGCCCTCGTCCCTCGGTGCGCTTGCCCGCGAGTGGCGATTCGGCAGCGGCGAGCGCCTTCACCAGGGTCGACTTGCCGGCGCCGTTGC
Organism: Betaproteobacteria bacterium; assembly: GCA_009377585.1. Lineage (NCBI taxonomy): Bacteria > Pseudomonadati > Pseudomonadota > Betaproteobacteria > Betaproteobacteria bacterium. The sequence continues at coordinate 58,483 of WHTS01000007.1, read as the reverse complement.
GTCCCAGCAGCGCAAGGCGCGAACCGGGCAGGATGGAGAGCTCGACTTCGTGCAGTACCGTGCGCTCGCCGTAGCCCAATCTCGCGCCTTGCAGAACGATCAGCGGACTGGGCGCGGCCGTCGGCGAATCGAAGCGGAAACCGAACGCCGAGTCGACGTGGGCTGGTGCGATCGCCTCCATGCGCGCAAGCGCCTTGAGCCGGCTTTGCGCCTGGCTGGCCTTGGTCGCCTTGGCACGAAACCGGTCCACGAACCGGCGCAGGTGCTCGATCTCGCGTTGCTGCTTCGCGTACGCGGCCTGCTGCGTGGCCAGCGCCCCCGCACGCGCCGTTTCGAACGCGGCGTAGTTACCGCTGTAGCTCACGATGGTGCGGCCATCGAAGTGCAGCACGCGCTGGACGGTCGCATCGAGAAACTCCCGGTCGTGCGAGACCAGAAACAACGTCCCGGGATAGCCGGCAAGCCAGCGCTCGAGCCAGACGATGGCATCCAGGTCCAGGTGATTGGTCGGCTCGTCGAGCAACAACAGATCCGAACGCGCGATCAATGCTCGGGCGAGATTCAGGCGCATGCGCCAACCGCCCGAGAACGAGGCCACCGGCGCCGAATGCTCCTCGAACGCAAAGCCGAGACCATGCAAGAGCGTCGCTGCTCGACTCTGCGCGCGGTAGCCATCGATCGCTTCGAGCTTGTCATGCAGTCGGGCCACCTCGCCGCCGTGATGCGCCGCCTGCGCCTCATCCAGTGCCGCCTGCACGGCGCGCAGATCTGCGTCGCCGTCGAGCACGTAGTCGATTGCCGCGCGTTCGACCGCGGGCGTGTCCTGCAGCACGCGCGCGATCGCAAGCCCGGGCGGCATGTCGATGTCGCCGCTTTCGGCGCCCAGGTCGCCGGCAAGAAGCGCGAGCAGCGTCGACTTGCCGCAGCCGTTCGAACCGACCACGCCGATGCGGCTGCCGGCATGCAAGGTGAGATTCACTTCCGAGGCAAGCACGCGAGCGCCCCGGACGATGGAGAGGTTGCGCAGAGTGATCAAGGCGGGACAGGTTTGCGGCAACTCGATACGGTACGAATTGTAGTTCAAGCAGCGCCGCCGACAGCACGATGGCCACGAAGCAATGCGCCGAGGAAGATCGACCGGGGTGACTCGCACGCGGTGGCAGCCAACCCGAAGCAAGCCAGCGTGAATTCGCGCCTGCTGGGCGTACCGCATCAGGATTTGGCCCGTGCCCGATCGAAACCATGCAGGCGGCGTTCACGTAGAATATGCCGGTGCTGAACGCGATTCGAACCGAGCGACCCGCCAACAACAACGTCATGGTCGCTCTTACCTTGTCGATCTGCGCAGCCTGGATCATCCCCGGGCTGATGGGTCACGATCCCTGGAAGCCGGACGAAGCGTATACCTTCGGCCTGGTCTATTCAGTCTTGCAAGGCGGCAGCTGGACCGTGCCGATGCTTGCGGGCGAACCGTTCATGCAGCAGCCGCCGCTCTACATACTGACCGCGGCGCTATTCGCAAAGGCGTTTTCCTTCCTGCTTCCCGTGCACGACGGCGCCCGGCTCGCAACGGCGGCATACATTGCGATTATGTTCGGCTTCACCGCGGCCGCGGGACGAGAGTTGCACGGCCGCAATCGAGGCTGGGTTGCCACCTTGCTGTTGCTCGGATCGGTCGGGCTCGCCGTGCGCGCTCATCAGCTGATTGCCGACAGCGCCTTGGTCGCCGGCTTCGCCATCGGCTGCTACGGACTCGCCCTGATGCCGCGGCGGGCGATCGCCGGCGGCCTATGGCTCGGCACCGGGGCGGGCCTGTGCTTCATGGCGAAGGGCCTGTTCGCGCCGGGCGTGCTCGCCCTCGCGGCTGCAATCCTGGTGCTGGGGTGCCGGGCCTGGCGCCGGCGTGCGACGCTGCCCGGCGCGGCCGCCGCGCTGGGCGCGGTTGTGCCCTGGCTTCTGATCTGGCCCCTCGCCCTTTACTCGCAATCGAGCGAGCTCTTCTGGCAGTGGTGGACACATACGTCCGCCTGCTTCCTCGGTACCCAGGAGGCGAGCTTTCATAACGATCGCCTGCACTATCTTCGCATCCTGCCGTGGTACGCATGGCCGTCGCTGCCGCTCGCGCTTTGGGTGTTATGGGGAACCCGCGTGTCCCATTTCGGCCGGCCGGCAGTTCAGCTTCCGGTAGTCGTGTTCGCGGTGGCGCTCATGGTCCTCAGCGCGTGCGGGCCCATGCGCGAGCTGCATGCCATGCCACTGCTCGTGCCGCTCGCCTTGCTGGCCGCGCCGGCGGTCGACAACATGCGTCGCGGCGCATCCAACTCGATGTACTGGTTCGGCGTGATGGGCTTCAGTTTCTTCGCCGTTGTAGCCTGGGTGTACTGGAGCGGGCTCGAGCTCGGCATCCCCGGGCGACTCTCACGCCATCTTCACAAGCTGCAGCCCGCTTACGACAGCCACGTGCGCTGGTTGCCACTGCTGGCCGCCATCGCTTTCTGCGGCCTCTGGGTCGCGTTGCTGGCGAAGCTCGAGCGCATGCTGGAGCGTCCGGTCGTCGTATGGGCGGCCGGCATGACGCTCATCTGGGGATTGCTCAATACCCTGTTCCTGGACTATGCCGATACGAGCAAGAGCTACCGCAGCATGGTGGCCGAGCTCGTCCAGACGCTGCCCGCCGGGTACGATTGCATTTCCAGCCGCGGCCTCGGCGAATCGCAGCGCGCCATGCTGCACTACTTCGGCGGCATCGTGACCTATCGCGAGGAAGCGCCCGAGCGCCGGCGCACCTGCGATCTGCTGCTGGCGCAAGGCGAGCGTTCGGAACCGCCCGAAATTCCACCCGGCTGGCACCAGGTATGGGAGGGAACGCGGCCCGGAGAGAACGACGAGTATTTCTGGCTCTACGGCTACGGGCCGCCGCAACCGCTGCGGTAGGGCGGGAAGCTCATGTCGCGCGTCCTCCGAACGCACAGCGCAGGCAATCCGCCAAGGCGTCGGCCGCCGGCGCCATTCGCTTTGCGGTCGATCCCCGCAAGCGGGGCGCCTCATGAACCGTCGAGCGAACTGAACCGCCGGAGCAGCGGCGCCTGGCGCCACTCGACTTGCGGTCGATCCCCACTTTGTGGGGCCCCTCGCCCGGGAGTCTCATGTCGCCCCCCTCGCCCGGGAAGCTCATGTCGCCCGCCGCATGGCGCCGCCGGCCTCGGGTTCGCCACCGCCGTGACTGATCGGCTGCAACAACTCGGCCGGAGGTTGCAATTCGAGCAATCGATAGAGCTCGGTCAGATTGCGCCGGAAAAGCCGATCGAAGCTCGCCACCGCATGCGCCGGGTTGTAGTCGCCGAACCACCAGAACCAGTCGGAGGCTTCGCACACGGCGAGCCGGCGCTCGGCCGCAGCCAGCTCGGAGGGCGTGAGCCGCCCGCTCGCCGACACGAGGTCGAAGCTGCGCTTGGCCGCGCACAGAAGACCCCACGCGCGGTTCTTGTCGTGCGAGCCGATCCAGGTCGAGAAGGTGCCGTAGACCCAGCTGCCGGCAACGATGCGTTCGAGCGGCTCGCGCACGCGCTCCAGGCACTGCACCGGCAACCGCGTGCGGATCGATGCATGCGACTCGAGCGCGCCATAAAGATCCTGCAGGAAGTAAAAGCCGTTGTACGGGTAGTACTCCCAGGCGTTCTCGCCGTCGAGCATCACGCTCACCAAGGGCACGTCGCCTTCGGCCGCATCGCGTGCGATCGTTTCGAGCTCGGAGACGAAATGGCTGGATGCGTCCTTGCCATGCCATTTCGCGTATTCGAACCCGATCAGATCGGACAAGCGGTCGTCGCGAAACAGCAGCATGAGACCGCTCGTCTGGTACGGCCGGTACAGGAATCGGTTCTTGTCGTCGGCGGCGCGCCCGAGCGAACGCAACGAGTTCGCAGCCACCGTCTCGCTGCTCGCAGCCCACGCACAAGCCGTGCCGGTCAGCATTTCGACGAAGGCATCCGATAGCGCGCCTTCGGCCGGCCACACGCCCTTGGGCCGCGCACCGAAACGCGCTTCGTGGCTCGTCATGGCGGAGCCGAGATGCGCTGCGACCCGGCTGCGCCCGCCCGGATACGACAATTCATGCGGCAGCTCGATGCCCGGTTCGGCCTGGCGCGCGCTGGCAAGATCGAGCAGCAAGGGCGCCAGCGGATGCTGCTGCGGCGTAGTGGTGAGCTCGACCCGTCCGCTCGCCGCGAGCGCGCGAAAGCGCGGAACGATACCGCGCACGACGCGGCCGATCAGATCGAGCAGAGCCGCGCGGTCCGCAGCCGAAAATTCCGATCCCTTCGTCATGAGCTGCACAACGAGCGCGTGTTCCCTGCGTACCGACTCGCCGGTCCACGCGAGGTGATACCACGTCAGCAGGTCGGCGAGGTACTGGCCCGACAGGTAGCTGCATGAAGCGTCTCCGCCCTCCTCGCACTGCAGGTAAAGCGCGTGCAGGGCACGATAGGCCGGAAAGGGCTCGATCATGCGAGCGTGGTTGCTGCGAAAACAGCTCTCGAGCACCAGCGCGCGCTCGGTCTCGTCCATGCGATCGGGATCGGCATGCACGAGCAGCCGCAGGAGCGGATCGCGCAACTCGCGGCTCTCGAACTGGCGCGCGTAATCTTCGATCTGATCCAGCAGAACCGGCACCAGGTTGACGGTTGCATGCATGCCCGTGCGCTGCTCGAGGTGCCACGCCATGTCGGAGTAGTCCTTGAGCGCATGCAGATACACCCACGGGAACAGGAACTCGCCGCTGGCGGGGTCGCGATAATCGGGCTGGTGCATGTGCCACAGCAGCACCAGGTCGAGCGGTCGGCTCACGGCAGCACGAAACCGGCCGTCTGGCCCGGATATTTATTGGTTACGCTTCGGGCCGGCCTGGTGAAATATCCGGGCAAGCCGGGCTCAGCGCGTGACATGCGTCTGCTGGCCGAGCTTGTCCGCAGTGACCAGCGTAACGCCCCGCTCAGTGACGAAGAAGTTCCTGGCGCGGTCGGCTTGCACATCGACGCCGATCTGCATGCCGTCGGGAATGATGCAGCGCTTGTCGACCACGACCTTGCGCAATACCACGCCGGCTCCGACCGTCACGTCGGGCAGCACGACGCAATCTTCGATGACGGCTCGGTTGTCGACGCGCACGTTGGAGAACAGCAGCGAACGGCGCACAGTGCCGCCGCTGATGATGTCGCCGCCGGATACGAGCGAATCGATCGCCATGCCGCGGCGGCCGTCGTCGTCGTCGAATACGAACTTGGCCGGCGGCAGCTGCTCCTGATGGGTCCAGATGGGCCATACGTCGTCGTAGAGATTGAGCGCGGGCGTCACGCGCGTCAATTCCATGTTGGCTTCCCAGTAGGCGTCGACGGTGCCGACGTCGCGCCAGTACGGCGTGCCGTTCTCGCTCCCCACGCAGGAGTCGCCGAAGCGATGCGCGTAGACGCGGTAGCGTGGCACCAGGTGCGGAATGAGGTCCTTGCCGAAATCGTGCTGCGAGCCCGGTTCGTCGGCGTCGCGAATGAGCTGCTCGAACAGGAACCGGGTGCTGAATACGTAGATGCCCATGCTGGCGAGCGCCACACCCGGCTTGCCGGGTACGCACGGCGGCTGGGGAGGCTTCTCGACGAAGGAGACCACGCGATCGTTCTCGTCGACCCCCATGACGCCGAACGCGCGTGCATCTTCCGCCGTCACCTCGATGCAGCCCACCGTCACATCGGCCGCGGTCTGCTCGTGATAGGCGAGCATGCGCCCGTAGTCCATCTTGTACACGTGATCGCCGGCGAGGATCAGCATGTACTGCGGATCGTAATCGCGCAGGACGTCGAGGTTCTGGAACACGGCATCCGCGGTGCCCTTGTACCAGGCTTCCACGATGCGTTGCTGCGCGGGCAGGATATCGACGAACTCCTTCATGCGCCCGTCGAGAAAGCTCCACCCGCGCTGGATATGCTGGATCAGGCTCTGCGCCTTGTACTGGGTCGCCACGCCGATGCGGCGAATGCCCGAGTTGACACAGTTCGAGAGCGGAAAATCGATGATGCGGAACTTGCCGCCGAACGGCACGGCAGGCTTGGCGCGCCAGTCGGTCAGGCCCAGCAGCCGGCTGCCGCGGCCACCGGCCAGGATGAGAGCGTACGTGTTCTTGGTGAGGCGGCTTACGTAACGCTCGCCGCGATCGATCGGCGACTGCGGTACGGGTCTCGAAGGCGGCGCGCCTGGCGTCATGGTTCGACGTGGAATTCGTTGCGGAGGGGCAGGACTGGGCGTCGCGGCGACGCGTCCTATAATTCGTCGCGGCCTATGAGACACGAGCACTGCAACAAAGTCAATCCGCGCCCGATCGCGCCGGCGGATGCGCAACCGCTTGCCCGCACGACACTGGGCGCGGTTGTCGCTGCGCGTGAGGAGCTTGCGGTGCGAGGCGCGCTGCCCCTCGGCGCTGAGCGTGCAGCATCTGACGCGCGCTCAGCGCTGTCGCTCGCCGTTCGCATCGTTCACTGCCGCTTGGCGTCAATGCCGTGAGCGATTTCCTGCACGGATTCATGTTCGAGCACGTCGCGGTACGCGGCGCGATCGTCCAGCTCGATGCGGCATGGCGTTTCATGCGCACGCTGCGCGCCTATCCGGGCGTGGTGGAATCGTTGCTCGGCGAAGGCTTGGCTGCGGCGGCCCTGCTCGCTTCGACGCTCAAGCGCACGCACGGCAGCCTGCTGCTGCAGATGCAAGGCGATGGCGCGCTCCAATTGCTGCTCGCCGAATGCTCCAGCGATTACGGATTGCGCGGAACCGCGCGCTGGAGCGACCCGATCCCGGCAGCACCCTTGAACGAGCTGATCGGCACCGGGCGCTGCGTCATCACGCTGGGCGGCAACGGCGGCGCGAGGTACCAAGGTATCGTGCCGATGGAAAGCAATTCGCTGGCGCAAGCGCTCGAAGATTACATGCGCCGATCCGAGCAACTCGAAACGCGCATGCTGCTGCACGCCGATACGGAAGCCGCGGTCGGTCTGCTGCTGCAGCGTATCCCGGACCGTACCGACGCCGACCCCGACGATTGGAACCGGGTGCAACATTTCGCGGGCACCGTGAGCGCGAAAGAGCTGCACGAGCTGCCCGTCCCGACGCTCTTGCACCGGCTGTTCCCGCAGGACGATGTGCGCGTGTTCGACGGGCGAGCGTTGCGCTTCGCCTGTTCCTGCTCGATCCAACGCGTGCAGAACATGCTGACCGGCCTTGGGCGCAGCGAAGTCGAGGAAGTGCTCGCCGAGCGCGGCCGGATGGAGGTGAGATGCGAGTTCTGCGGCCAGCTGTACCTCTTCACCGCCGAGCAATGTCGCGCGCTTTTCTCTTGACCGATCGCTCAGAGCCGGGATGGCAGTCGCAGCTGCGTGGCGGGTCGATACGCTACACCGAGGACTATAATGTGCCGGCCGAGGCGGCGAGCGAAAAGGAGCATCATGGACGGCAAACGCGAAGTGGTGGTAGTGAGCGGCGCACGCACCGCGATCGGAGACTACGGCGGCGCGTTGAAGGATGTTGCGCCCACGGAGCTGGCTGCGACCGTGGTGCGTGAAGCCGTCAAGCGATCGAAAGTTGTGCCGGAAGAAGTCGGCCAGCTGGTGTTCGGGAACGTGATCCATACCGAGCCCAAGGACATGTACCTGTCGCGGGTGGCCGCGCTCCAAGGGGGGCTCGGGCAGGAAACGGTTGCGCTCACGCTCAATCGGCTATGCGGCAGCGGCCTGCAAGCGGTCGTCAGCGCCGCGCAGAGCATCGCAGCGGGTGATTGCGATACGGCGGTCGCGGGCGGCGTCGAGTCGATGAGTCGCGGCGGCTATCTGCTGCCGACTCTGCGCTGGGGCCAACGCATGGCCGACGGCGGCGTCGTCGACATGATGGTCGGCGCGCTGACCGATCCGTTCGATACCGTGCACATGGGCATCACCGCGGAGAACATCGCCGAGAAATGGAACATCTCGCGCGAGGAACAGGATGCGTTCGCGGTGGAAAGCCACCGGCGCGCCATCCATGCGATCGAATCCGGGCGCTTCAAGGAGCAGATCGTCCCGGTGGAGATCAAGACGCGCAGGGGCAGCATCGTGGTGGATCGCGACGAGCATCCGCGAGCCGATGCCAGCCTCGAAGGGATGGCGAAATTGCGCGCCGCCTTCAAGAAGGAAGGATCGGTCACCGCGGGCAACGCCTCGGGCATCAACGACGGCGCTGCCGCGGTGGTGCTGATGGCGGCCGAGAAGGCAAAGGCCAGCGGGTTGAAGCCGCTGGCACGCCTGATGTCCTATAGCATCGCCGGCGTCGATCCGAAGTACATGGGCATCGGACCGGTCCCCGCCTGCACCCGGGCACTCGCCGAGGCCAGGCTCGGCATCGACGACATCGACGTGGTCGAGTCCAACGAAGCCTTCGCGGTCCAGGCGCTCGCGGTGGCAAGCGACCTGAAGCTGCCGGGCGCCAAGACCAACCCCAACGGCGGAGCCGTCGCCCTGGGCCATCCGATCGGCGCCACCGGCTGCATCCTGACGGTCAAGGCGCTTTACGAGCTGCAGCGTACGGGCGGGCGTTATGCGCTGGTGACCATGTGCATCGGCGGTGGGCAAGGCATCGCCGCGGTATTCGAACGGGCCCGGTAAGCGCGCGTCCAAGTTCGCTCCGCTGCTGGATGCTGCAGCACAGAAATATCGCTTGACAAGGTCGTGACAGCCCCTCTAGACTCGCGTTTGTTGCACTGCATCAATATCAGCCAAATAGAGGGCCATCATGGAGCAAGCACCCGAACGTTTCATGCAGCTGGGCAAGTCGAGCATGGAAGCGGCTCTGAGCGTTGCCAACATCACGTTGCAAAGCACCGAGCGTCTCATCGATCTGAATCTCAAGACCGCCAAGGCGGCGCTGGACGAAAGCCTGCGCAAGGCCAAGGCGCTGACCGAAGCGAAGAACGTCCAGGATCTCGTCGCGCTGCAATCGAGCGACGCGCAGCCTGGTATCGACAAGGCACTCGCCTATTCGCGCAGCGTGTACGAGGTTGCCACGCAGGCGCAAACCGAGCTCAACAAGCTGGTGGAAGCGCGGCTGACGCAGGTGAACGAAGAGCTCATCGCGGCGCTGGACAAGGCGGCCAAGGCCGCCCCGGCCGGCTCGGAACCCGCCTTCGCCGCTTTCAAGTCCGCGCTGGTCATGGCCAATAGCGCCTACGATACCTTCGCCAAGGTAGCGCGCCAGGCCACGGACGCCGCGGTCAACAACGGCTCGCAAGTCGCGGCGCAAGTAGCGAAGAACGCCAGGAAGAAAGCGCACTGAGCTCTCGACACGCCCGGATCGTGCAATCACAGGCCCCGTCCCCGACGGGGCTTTTTATTTGCGCAGGGGACTTTGCGCCCCATGCCGGAAATCGTTGCGGACGGCCATGACCCGTTCGTTCGGTTCGTTTCATCCGGCCGGCTAGAATGATCGTCTGCGAACGAGGTGGCCGCCTTTGAACGAGGTGGCCGAACGAGGTAGCCATGTCACGCCTGACCGAATCGCCTGCCTGGAAAACGCTCGCCGCGCACCGCGCCGACATCAACGGTGTCCACATGCGCGAACTGTTCGCCGCCGAGCCACCGCGCAGCGAACGCTACACCCTGCAAGGGGCAGGGCTCATGCTCGATTACTCGAAGAACCTGGTCGTCGACGCAACGATGCCGTTGCTGCATGCGCTTGCGAGGCAGCAAGACGTGCCGGGCTGGATCGAAAAAATGTTCAACGGCAGCCGCATCAACGACACCGAGGGCCGAGCCGCCTTGCACGTCGCCTTGCGCGCCACGACGCCGATGCTGCTCGATGGCCAGGACGTGATGCCGGCGGTGCTGCGGGTGCGAGAGGCGATGCGCCGCTTCAGCGACAGCATTCGCAGCGGATCGATCGCCGGCTATACCGGCAAGCCGATCCGATCCGTGATCAACATCGGCATCGGCGGCTCCGACCTGGGCCCGCTGATGGCCACCGAAGCGCTGACACCGTACCGACATCCGCGCATCACGCCCTATTTCGTCTCCAACGTCGACGGCACGCATCTGGCCGAAGTGTTGAAGCGCGTGCAAGCCGATAGCACGCTCGTCATCGTCGCCTCGAAAACCTTCACGACCCAGGAGACGCTGGCCAATGCAGCCTCGGCGCGCGCCTGGCTCGTAGCCGAGCTCGGTTCGGACGCCGCCGTCGGCCATCACTTCGCCGCGCTCTCCACCAACCTGGCCGCCACCGGGCGCTTCGGCATCGACCCTGCGCGCGTGTTCGAATTCTGGGACTGGGTCGGCGGGCGTTATTCGCTGTGGTCGGCGATCGGCTTGTCGCTGGCGCTGGCGATCGGCATGGATCGATTCGAGCAGATGCTTGCCGGCGCCAACGCCATGGACGCACACTTCCGCGCAGCACCCCTGGAATCGAACATGCCGGTGACGCTGGCGCTGCTCGGCGTGTGGTACACGAATTTCTTCGGCACCCGGTCGCACGCCGTACTGCCCTACGATCAGTACCTCGCGCGCTTTCCCGCGTACCTGCAGCAACTGGAAATGGAAAGCAACGGCAAGTCGGTCAACCGCGACGGCGAAGCGGTCGACTACGCGACCTGCCCGATCGTCTGGGGAGAGCCCGGCACCAACGGCCAGCACGCGTTCTACCAGCTGCTGCATCAGGGAACGCCGCTGGTGCCGGCCGATTTCATCGCGCCGGTCCATAGTCAGAACCCGATCGGCGAGCATCATCGGCTGCTGCTGGCGAATTTCATCGCCCAGACCGAAGCGCTCATGCGCGGCAAAACGCAGGCCGAAGTGCGCGCGGAGCTGCAGCAGCAGGGCCTCGAAGGCGAGGCGCTCGAGCACTTGCTGCCGCACAAGGTGTTTCCCGGCAACCGGCCGACCAATTCGATCGTGTTCGATCGCCTCACGCCGCATACGCTGGGCGCATTGATCGCGCTCTACGAGCACAAGGTCTACGTGCAAGGCACGATCTGGGGCATCAATTCCTTCGACCAGTGGGGCGTGGAGCTCGGCAAGCAGCTGGCCCAGCGCATACTGGACGAAGCAGCCGATCCGGCGCGGCAAGGCGCACACGATGCGTCGACTTCGGCGCTCATCCGGCATATGCTTTCGCACCCGAGCCGGACATGAATCTCGCTGCTATTGATCGTTCCGTATTGGACGGCAGTCCAGTACGGACGCGACGCTCCCCTCTCCCCCCGGGGGAGGGGTTGGGGGTGAGGGACGAGCGTGACATGAAATGGGGAACGCTCGATAAGACACACGAGGTCATTGCATGAACGAAGACGCTTTCAACATGAGCATCCGAAAATTCCTCAAGACCGTGGGCGTGAAGTCGCAGCACGAGATCGAACAGGCGGTTGCGCACGCCCGCGCGGAAGCGAAAATTCAGGGGACCGAATCGTTCCCGGCCACCATGACACTGCGCATTCCGGCGCTCGGGCTGGAAGTGCAGTTCGACGGCCGCATCGAGCTCGAATAAGCGCGCGGCGCTACGTGACGGCATCGTTGCGCGTCCTGTTTGCCGCCTCGGAGTGCGCGCCGCTCACCAAGACCGGTGGTCTGGGCGATGTCGCGGCTGCGTTGCCCGCGGCGTTGCGCCGCCTCGGGGTCGATGTGCATGTGCTGCTGCCGGGATACCGCGAGGTTCTCGGCGCCGTAAGCGCGCATGCAGTGGCACCGGTACCGCCCAGCGCCGGTTTTCCGCCGGCGCGCCTGTTGGCGGCAGAGCATCCCAACGGCGTGCCGCTGCTGATCCTCGCCTGCCCCCAGTTATACGAGCGCGAAGGCGGCCCGTATCTGAACCCGCAGGGCCTCGACTGGCCCGACAATGCGTTGCGCTTCGGCCTGCTGTCCCACGTCGCCGCCTGGCTGGCTTCTGCGCACAGTCCCTGCGACTGGCGCTGCGATCTCGTCCACTGCAACGACTGGCAGACCGCGCTCGCGCCCGCATACCTGCACTGGTCGGGCAACACCGACATACCCAGCCTCGTCACCATTCACAATCTCGCCTACCAAGGTATTTTCCCGCCCGACGTACTGCCCAGCCTGGGATTGCCTGCGCAGAGCCTGGACATCAACGGCCTGGAGTTCCACGGCAAGGTTTCGTTTCTCAAGGCGGGCCTCTACTACGCGCGGCGCATCAGTACGGTGAGCCCCACCTATGCGCGCGAGATACAGTCCGAGCCGCTCGGCTTCGGCCTGCACGGGCTGCTCGCCGCTCGCACGGGCGAGCTGGAGGGAATACTCAACGGTGTCGACCTCGATACCTGGAATCCGGCGACCGACCCGTGCTTGAGCGCAACTTACGACGCCGCAAGCCTCGCCCGCAAGTCGGAAAACACCCGGGCCCTGCGCAGCCGCTTCGGCTTGCAGCCGCGGCCCGAGCAGCCGCTGCTCGGCGTAGTCAGCCGCTTGGTTGCGCAGAAGGGCATCGATCTGGTGGTGCAGGCCGCCGATGCCTTGGCTGCCCTGCCGGCGCAATTGATCGTGCTCGGCACCGGCGATGCGCCGATCGAGCAGGCCTTGGCGGCCATGGCCGCGCGCAACCCCGGCAAGGTTGCTGTCATCCGCGGATTCGACGAACCGCTGTCGCACCTGATCGAAGCGGGCGCGGACATCTTTCTCATGCCGTCGCGCTTCGAGCCGTGCGGGCTCAACCAGATGTACAGCCAGCGCTACGGAACGCTGCCGGTCGTGCGCCGCACCGGTGGGTTGGCCGATTCGGTGGTGGATTGCACGCCGCGCTCGCTCGAATCGGGCGCGGCCACCGGCTTCGTGTTCGAAGCGGCGAGCCGGCAAGCGCTCGTGGCGGCGGTGCGGCGGGCAGTCGCCGCATGGCGTCGACCCGAGATATGGCAGCGCTTGCAGCGCAACGCCATGGCGCGTGATTTTGGCTGGGCCGCGAGCGCCCGGCGCTACATTGCGCTATACAAGACGATGCGGACCGCCGCCGCATATCCGTCCCCGGCGCCCGAGCTCAGAGCCAGATCATCAACCCGGTCTCGAACGGATGGGTGAGCAGCTCATGGCACGGATAGGCCCGAATGCGGTATTCGAGCTTGCCGCAAAGCTCGGGTGAGAGCTCGAGCGAAAACAGGTCTTCGCCGAGCTCGTTCTTCCTGCCTTCCCATTCGAGCTCGTAACGGGCCGCCTGGTGGGTGCGCGGTTCGCCGATCGGGCGGCCCATGATGAGCTCCACCACGACGTCGCCGTGCGTGAGCCCATTGAGCCTTACCGCCACCTCGATGGTCAGGCTGTCGCCGAAGGCGATATGCGCGCTCGGCGCGTCCATGCGGCGCAAAGTCACGCCGGGCCAGGCCTGCTGCACCTTGCTCTTCCAGTGGGCGACCAGGCATGCCGCCTCGTGGTTGTTCTCGCCGTAGCGGCGTCCCTGTTGCGATGCCGGCAGATAGGTCTTGCGCACATACTCGGTCAGCATGCGGCTGGCATTGAACCGGGGCAGCAGGCTCACGATGGAATGCTTCGCCATGCGCACCCAGCCGGGCGAATAACCCAGCTCGCCGCGCTCGTAGTAGAGCGGTGCCACATGATCCTGCAACAGCTCGTACAGCGTGACCGCCTCCTCGTGGGCACGGCGCGCATCGTCCAGCTGCGCCGCCGCCGGCTTGATCGCCCAGCCGTTGTTGCCGTCGTACGCTTCCCCCCACCAGCCGTCGAGCACCGAGAGATTGATGCCGCCGTTGATCGCCGCCTTCATGCCCGAGGTGCCGGAGGCCTCCATGGGATAGGTCGGGTTGTTGAGCCAGACATCGCAGCCGCAAACCAGGCGCCGCGCGAGTCGCATGTCGTAGTCCTCGACCAGCAGCAAGCGTCCTTCGAACTCCGGCAGGCGCGACATGCGATGCACCTCACGGATGAGATCCTGTCCCGGCGCATCGGCCGGATGCGCCTTGCCGGCGAAGATGAACAGGATGGGCCGCTTCGCGTCGGATACGATCTCGCGCAGCCACTCGAGGTTGTCGAACAGCAGCCCCGCGCGCTTGTAGGTCGCGAAGCGACGCGCGAAACCGATCGTGAGCACGTTCGGATTGAGCGGATCGGCCAGCTTCAGCAGGCGGTCCAGGTGCGCTTCCGAGCCATCGTTGCGGAAGTGCTGCTGCGCCATCCGGTGGCGCACCAGGTGCAGCATCTGCGACTTGAGCGACTGGCGCACGCTCCAGAACAGCTGATCCGGGATGCGATAGATCCCCTGCCAGAATTCGCTGTTGCCCAGCCGATGCGCCCAGCCGAAGCCGAGGTAGCGCTCGAACACCTCGTGCCACTCCTGCGCGAGAAAAGTCGGCACGTGCACGCCGTTGGTGATGTAAGTGAGCGGGTTTTCCTCCGGCTCGATCTGCGGCCACATTCCGGCGCAGATCGATGCCGACACATTGCCGTGAATGCGCGAGACGCCGTTCTGGAAACGCGAGCCGCGGATGGCGAGCGCCGTCAAGTTGAAATCGCCTGAATCGGGGGCGCGCCCCAGCGCCAGCAGCGCTTCCCGGTCGATGCCGAGATCGAGCGCGTGGCGCTCGAAGTACTGCCACATCGTGTCGGGATTGAAATGATCGTGGCCGGCCGGCACCGGGGTGTGCGTGGTGAACACCGTGTTCGCCGCCACCGTCTCGAGCGCCGCGTGAAAGTCCAGCCCCTGCTGCACCAGCGCGCGCATGCGCTCGAGCACCAGGAATGCGGCGTGACCCTCGTTGATGTGCCATACGGTCGGCTTGAGCCCCAGCGTAGCGAGCAGGCGCACCCCGCCGACACCGAGCACGATCTCCTGTTCGATCCGGGTGGTGCGATCGCCGCCGTAGAGCTGGTGGGTGATGTCGCGGTCGTGTTCGGCGTTGGGCTCGATGTCGGTATCGAGCAGGTGCAGCGTCACGTGCCCGATGCGCGCGTGCCAGGCCTTCGCCATGACCGTGCGCCCGGGGAACTCGACGGCGACGCGAATCTCATTGCCGGCCGCGTCCAGCGAGGGCTCGATCGGCATCGCCTCGAACTCGCTGTCCCGATAGCTCGCGTGCTGATTGCCTTCGGCGTCGATGATCTGCGAGAAGTAGCCTTGCCGGTAGAGCAGCCCGACGCCGACGAACGGCAGGCGCATGTCGCTCGCGCTCTTGCAGTGATCGCCGGCAAGAATGCCCAGGCCGCCGGAGTAGATCGGAAAGCTTTCATGGAAGCCGAATTCGGCGCAGAAGTACGCGACCAGGTCGGTGCTTCGGAGCCACTCGGAGCCGTCGCGGCGCAACGGCTCGGTATGGTAGGTGTCGTAGGCGGAGAGGACCTTGTTGAAGGTGCCGAGAAAAACCGGGTCCTCCGCCACTTCCAGCAGGCGGCGTTCGTCCACGCGCTGCAGGAACGCTCTTGGATTGTGGGCCACGGCGTTCCACAACCCCGGGTGCAGCAGGCCGAAGAGTCCGCGCGTGGGCCGGTCCCACGAATACCAGAGATTGTTCGCCAGCTCGTTCAACCGCTTCAGCCGCGCAGGAATGCGTGGCTGTACTTGCAGCGTGTATGCGGTGCCTTTGGTCATGCTCGATCCTTAACCCATCCGACCGCAGCCGGGATGATTGCGCTCACGCTTTTTGTCGCTCCCGCTTGTTGTATCGGCGCGCGCTGCCGGTTCGGAAGTCGGGTTGGGCCGGCATCGCCCACCGACGATTCGCCAGCCACGTTGTTGGCGCGGGCGGGTTGCACCGCTTGCAGCGCCTGCCGGCATGACCGTCTACAGACGCAGAAAGTGCTCGCGATAGTATTTCAACTCGCCGATCGACTCGTGGATGTCGGCGAGCGCTTCGTGTTTTCCCGCCTTCACCAGCCCGTCGAGCAGCGCCGGACGCCAGCGCCGGGCAAGCTCCTTCAGCGTGCTCACGTCGAGATTGCGATAGAGGAAGTACGCCTCCAGGCGCGGCATGTAGCGAGCGAGAAAGCGCCGGTCCTGGTGGACCGAGTTGCCGCACATCGGCGAGGTGGACGGCGGCACGAGCTCGGAAACGAATTCCAGCATGCGCTGCTCGGCCTGCGCCTCGGTCGTCGTGCCAGCGCGCACCCGTTCGGTCAGTCCGGTACGGGCATGCGTGCTCGTGTTCCAGGAATCCATCGCGCCCAGGACGCTGTCCGGCTGATGTACGACCAGAACCGGAGCTTCGGCCACGACTTCGAGATTAGCGTTCGTGACCACGATCGCGACCTCCAGCACTTTGTCCCGGTCGGGGTCGAGCCCGCTCATTTCCATGTCGATCCAGATGAGGTTGGCGGCGTCCTGTGCCATAATGATCCCGCGCTTGAGCCGGCTTTATTGTGGCACAAGTTCAGCAGCTTCCGAAGATTCCATGCATCCATTCACGGCCCTGTTCCTGGCCGCATTGCTGCTCGCCACCGCGGTGCGGTTGTATCTGGCATACCGGCACGTGCGCTACGTGTGCGCGCACCGCGACCGCGTGCCGAGCGCATTCGCCGGCGCCATCCCGCTCGAAGCGCATCGAAAAGCGGCCGACTACACGGCGGTCAAGACCCGCTTCGGCATGCTCGGCACGCTGCTGGACGCGGTCGTTCTGCTCGCGCTGACTTTCGGCGGGAGCTTGAACTTCGCGCACCAGGTGGTTTCCGACCTGCTCGCGCCCGGGCTCGGACAAGGTATCGCGTTGATTGCTTTGGTGGCGATTGTATTGAGCCTGATCGAGATCCCGTTTTCGCTTTATCGTACCTTCCGCATCGAGGAGCGCTTCGGCTTCAACAAGATGACGCTGAAGCTGTTCCTGATCGACCTTGTCAAAGGGGCGCTGGTTGCGGCGCTGCTCGGTTTGCCGCTGGTGACGCTCATCCTGTGGCTCATGGACGTGGCGGGCAGCCTCTGGTGGCTCTATGCCTGGGCCGCGTGGAGCGCTTTCAACCTGCTCGTGCTCGCCATCTATCCCACGTTCATCGCGCCCTTTTTCAATCGCTTCTCGCCCATGCAGGACGAAGCTTTGAAGGTGCGCATCGAGCGGCTGCTGGCCCGCTGCGGCTTCCGTGCGCAGGGTTTGTTCGTGATGGACGGGTCACGCCGCAGCAGCCACGGCAACGCCTATTTCACCGGCTTCGGCCGCTCCAAGCGCATCGTGTTCTTCGATACCCTGCTCGAGCGCCTCGAGCACGCGGAAATCGAGGCCGTGCTTGCGCACGAGCTCGGACATTTCAAGCACAAGCACGTGCTGAAGCGGATCGCATGGATGTTCGCCGCCAGCCTGGGATTGTTCTGGCTGCTCGGCAGTCTCATGAGCCACGACTGGTTCTATCGTGCGCTCGGCGTACAATCCCCCTCCACGGCCATGGCGCTGCTTCTGTTCTTCCTGGTGCTGCCGGTGTTCACGTTCCTGCTGCAGCCCGTGGCTGGGTTCTATTCGCGCCGGCACGAGTTCGAGGCCGACCGGTATGCCGCGCAAAACGCCTCGGCGGGCGAGCTCAAGCAGGCGCTGATCAAGCTGTACAAGGACAACGCCTCGACCTTGACACCCGATCCCTTGCATTCGGTCTTCTACGATTCGCACCCCCCCGCGGCCGCTCGCATCGCGCGCCTGGAAGCAGCCGCACCGGCTACCTGAGGCTGCAAGCGGAGAATCGCGATGAGCGCAACAGCGACGCAACTGAGCGCGAAGAAGTGCAAGCCTTGCCAGCGCGGGGATACGCCACTTTCGCTCGCGGAGATCGAGCGGTTGCTGCTTGAGCTCGACGGTTGGGCGCAGCGCGACGGGGTGATCACGAAGACTTTCCGCTTCCCGGATTACTGGCACACCATGGCGTTCGTCAACGCCACCGCCTGGATTTCTCACCGCGAAGATCACCACCCGGATCTGCATGTCGGCTACAACAGTTGCCGCATCGACTATTGCACGCATGCAATCGACGGCTTGTCGGAGAACGACTTCATCTGCGCCGCCAAGGTGGACGCGCTGCTTCGCCTGTAGCAAGCTTGCGCCAAGTGGCCGACAGCTCGCCCTACCTAGGATCCTGCCCGCCAGGCGGGCACACGACGCTCCCCTCTCCCGCCGGGAGAGGGGCCGGGGGGCGAGCCCGGGAATTCGCGGACCATGGTCCGCGCCGAGCGAGCGGCATCGGCCTGCATGCCGATGCGCGCACTGCAAGTGAGGGAAGAGACGCCACGCAGGCTCGAGGGCACAATCCGCGATGCTTGTATCGTGGCGTCTCTCGCCCGCGGCACGTGCACCGGTAGATGTCTACAGCTGCAGCGACCGCTGTCTCCGACGTGGACGCTCAGATCGTCGCCAGCCACGGTCAGCGCCTCCTGGTCGAGACGCAGGCTGGTGACGTGGTCTCGTGTTTCGCCCGCAGCCGGCTCGGAACGATCGTCTGCGGCGATCGGGTACGAATCGCGCGCACCGGTTCCAGCGAAGGGATGATCGAGGCCGTGCATGCGCGCAGCTCGCTCATCTACCGCTCCGATCGCAAACGCGAAAAAGCGATCGCAGCCAACGTCAGCCAGGCGGTCGTCGTGCTGGCCAACACGCCGCGCCCCAACGCGGAATTCATCGACCGCTGTCTGGCCGCGATCGAACATGCCGGCGTCAAGGCGCTGCTGCTGCAGAACAAGATCGATCTCGATCCGCAACGCGCGCTGCAACGCATGCTGCTCGCACGCTATGGCGCGCTGGGCTACCCGATCCGCGAGCTGTGCGCGCACGCGGCCGTCGAGCCGCTCACGTCGGCACTGCAGGCGCAAGCAAGCCTTTTGATCGGCCAATCCGGGGTCGGCAAGTCGACCATCGTGAATGCATTACTGCCCTTCGCGGGCGCTCGCACGGGCGAAATGTCGCGCTCCGAGGCAGGACGCCATACCACGACCCATGCCCGGCTCTACCGGCTGGGCGCGGACACAACGCTGATCGATTCACCCGGCATGCACCAATTCGGCCTGCAGCACATTGCGCCGGCCGAGCTGGCCGCGTGCTTCATCGAGTTCCGCCCTCTGGCTGGGCAGTGTCGCTTCAACGATTGCCGCCATGCCGACGAACCGGGCTGCGCCCTGCACGAGGCCGTGCGTCAGGGGGAAATCGCACCCGAGCGGATGCGCTCCTACGAGCGGATACTGAACTCGCTCGAGCCGCCGCTCGGCGCTCGCTCAGGCGCCGGCCGAGCCGAACCAGCTCGCCACCGTCACCAGCGCGATGACGACGAGCCATAGCACCAGTGCGCGCCAGATGAGACCCACGGCGCTGGTCATGAGCTCGGCGTCGGCATCCTCGCCGGTGCCCAGTTCCGGGCGCACCTCCAATGGCGCGGGGCGCCCTTCCAATGGCGCGGGGCGCCCTTCCAATGGCGCGGGCGTTCCGACCACCGAGCCCAGGCGCACACCGATCGCGCCCGCACCGGCGGCGAGCACGATACCTTCGGAGCGCTCGGGCCATGCGTTCGCCTGCGTGCGCCAGCAGTACAGCGCGTCCTCGAAATCGCCCGTTACTGCAAACGCGATCGCGGTAAACCGCGCCGGGATCCAGTTGCACCAATGGAATACTTCCCGGCTGAAACGACCGAAGCGGTCGAGCTCCGTGTCGCTGCGCGCGCCCCAGCGGTCGCGAACCAGCGCAGCCAGGCGGTAGAACACGGCGCCGGCGGCGCCGAACACGGCGAACCAGGCGATCACGCCGAAGACGTGCCGGTGCGCGCAGGCCAGCCCGCGTTCGATGGCAAGCCGCGCCACTTCGTTCGCCGAAAGCTCTTCGGTCGGACCACCGCGCCAGCGGCCGATGCTCGCCCGCGCCTGGAGGAGGTCGCCCGCGCGCAAGGCATCGTGGGTCTCGCGGTACGAGCGGCTGAAGACGCGAAAACCCATGGTGAGATAGAGCACGCCTATATCGAACAGCAGCCCGAGCAGCGGCACCGTGCGATGCAGCCACAGCGCGATCGCGGCCACTACGAGAACGACAGGCAGCGTGGCGAGCGCCCAGGCGAGAATGCCTTGCCGGTAGCTGCCGGCGTCGAGACGGCGCTCGATGAAGAGCAGAAAGCGGTGAAACTGAGTGTAGACCGGATGGGTCGGTGAAAGCGCGCGTGCCTGCTCAAGCAGCAGCGCCGCGGCCAGAGCGAGAAATGTCACGGCCCATTACACGTAACGGATGTCGATCACGGACACGTCTTGCGGCGTTCCGGCCCGCTTCCACGCAAACGAGTCGCCGACGCGCAACCCGATCAAGGCCGTCCCCAGCGGCGATGCCCAGCTGATCCGTCCGGCGTTCACGTCCGCCTCGTCTTCGCCCACGATTCGATAAGTCGTGCGCGCCCCGGTCTCGTTTTCGATCTCGACTTCGGCGCCGAAGCGAACTTCTTCCTTCGGTTGACCGGCCGGGTCCACCACGATGGCCCGCTCCACTCGCCCCTGGAAATAACGCAGATCGCGCTTGACTTCGAGCAGGCGGGTGCGCGCCATGGGATCGTCCTGCGCCGCCAGCCGATCGCGCTCTTCCTGTAGCGCGTGCACGCGTGCGTGCAATTGCGCGAGTCCGGGAGGCGTCACGTAGTTCGCGTGCGGGCTCTGCGGACGCTCGGGCAGCTCGTCGGACGGCAGATTGTCGTCGGCTTCCTTGACGAAGGCACGGCTCATGGCGATTTACCGTAGCTGGTTCGCGGCCAAGCTAACATCATGTGCGCAGCCTGTCAAAGACGCGCTCGACAAGACGCGCTGACGCGATGCTTCCGAGCGGCAGGCGAAGAGCGCGAATCGGCTGTGGCATCGCGCCTCGCGGCATGCGGGGCATCTATCGGACGCGAGATCGCGTTAGCCGCGATAGTCGACGGACGGCGTGCAGACCACGAACATGGCGCCCCGATCGGCGGACCGCGCAGTTCGCGCGTAGCCGATATCATGCCGATGTCATGGATCGCGCGCCATTGCACGCGCCGGCGTTCAGGCCGCGCTGTTTCGCAGCTCGCAGTACCACTGCGTGGCGTAACCGAGAAATCCGCGCAGGTTGTCCTGGCGCGCCATGGCGTCCTTGTAGCCCAAGGCGATCAGCTCGCGGCAGAAGGCGCGCTCGAACAGCACGTACGACAACAACGTCGCACCCCCGCGCTGCATGGCGCCGACGCTGCGGAACAACAGCCGTACGGTGCGCGGCAGCGCGGCCGCGTGGCGCAACGCGATCTTGTCGAGCTCCTCCGACGGCGAGATCACCATGAAGTCGACGTGGCGCAGGGCGCTGCCATTGCGCTGCAGGACCTCCGCGGGAATCATGCTGAGCGTGCGGTTGATGCGTTGCAGCCGTTCCAAGTCGACTTCCATGCTGTCGAGGAAGATGCTGTCGAGCGCGTGGCCGGCAATCTGCGCAAGGGTCGGGTAGCCGGGCGATTTTTCGCGCGGTCGGTCCGGCGCCCGGTCCGGCGCGAGCTGCCTGCCGACCGACACCACCAACACGCGATCCGCGCCCAAGTGCAATGCCGGGCTCACCGGTGCGATCTGTCGCATCGAACCGTCGCCGAAGTATTCCCGGTTGATGTGCATGGCCGGAAAGATGAACGGAAGCGCCGACGAGGCGAGCAGATGGTCGATGCCGATGGGCATCGCGACGCCGACGCGGCGCGCGCGCCGCCAGGGCTCGATGCCTTTGGCGCCCTGAAAGAAGCACACCGACTGGCCCGACGAATAGCCCGAGCACGTGATGCCGAGCGCGTACAGCCCGCCCGCATCGATACAGCGTCCAATCGCCCCGAAGTCGACGCGTTCAGCCAGCAGCTCGCGCAGCGGAGAATTGTCCAGGAGCGACACGGGTTCATGCCGCAGGCCCCCGGTGACCGCGGCCAACAGCCATTTGCCGCTGTTCCTCAGCACCCCGGACGGATCGGCTCGGTAGACCTGCTCGGCATGAAAGTTCTTCCACACCGCCTGCAGGCGCAATGCGGCGCGGCGGTAATTGGCGGCATCGGCGGCTATCGCCACGGCGTTGATGGCACCGGCCGATGTACCGCATACGATCGGGAACGGGTTGCCGGCATCTTTCGGCATCAGGTCGGCGATCGCGCGCAGCACGCCCACCTGGTACGCGGCTCGAGCGCCGCCGCCGGTGAGGACGATTGCCAATCGTGGACGCGGACCGTCGCTCATATCCAACGGCACATCCGCGGCGGACGCGAACGGGCTAGGAGTGCGCCGGCAGCCGCGACCGGAGCTCTCCGCCCAGGACGTGCTCGAAGGCGTCCGAGAGCGTCTCGTCGGACAGCGAGGCAAGCGTGGCGGCGAGCTGGCACAACGATCGACGCGCCCCGGCCGGCAGATCGCGAATGTCGAGCGCAGTGAACAGGCTGGCTGCCGCGCCTGCCGCGTGCAGCAGCCGCTCGCGCTCGTGAATCATCAATTCGATCTCTGCGCCCAGCCAGCGCTCGGATTTGCTGCGCCGCTTTCGGGCAACCGTGCTGCCCACGTGCTTGTGCTTGCGATCGATCATGCCTGCCGTCTCCGTGTGCCCGGGCTTCTCGCCCGCCACCTCGGTATAACGGCCAATCGCAGGATCGGTTTAAGCGCTTCGCGGGCACCGGACTCGTTCAGCTTGCGCGCAGCAGCTGATAGAAGCTGTAAAGGATCGCGGCAGTGGCGCCCCAGATGTAACGCCCGCCATAAGGAATCGCGAGATAGCGCCGGTCGAGCCCTTCCACGACATAGCGGCGGCGCTGGTAATGCCCCGGCGACAGAAAGTGCGCCAGTGGCGCCTCGAAAATGTCCTGCACCTCGAACCGATCGGGCTCGGTCCGATAGGGTGGGCGAATCCAGCCGACGACTGGAGTGATGCAAAAGCCCGATTGCATCTCGTGGTCGGGCAGCGCGCCCAGCACTCGGATGGCGGCGCGCGGCAATCCGATTTCCTCCTCGGTCTCGCGCAGCGCCGTGTCTTCGCGATTGCGGTCTTCGGGCTCGACCCGGCCGCCCGGAAAGCTGATCTGGCCGGCATGATCGTGCAGATGGCTGGTACGCTGGGTGAAGAGCACCTGCGTGCCGGCGCTGCGCTGGACAAGGGGCATCAGGACGGCGGCATGCTTCACCTTCTGCCCGGGAGGAATCCGCTGCTGATGCCACAGGTCGTGCTCGAACGCTTGCACGATGACATGCGCCCGCGCCAGGCGTTCGGCGAGGGCATCCGGTTCGATTGGTACGTTGACCGGCGATTCCGCAGCAGCAGGGGCGGCACCGACGCCGGCCCCATCGAAGGCAGTCATGCGGGCGATTGTAGCCCTGGCTTTCAAACGCCAGGGTGAAGCCGCGCCGCGCCGGCCTCCACTACGCTTAGCGCCGTCATGTTGACGATGCGCCGAACCGTGGCGGACGGCGTCAGGATATGCGCCGGCAACGCGGAGCCGAGCAGGATCGGACCGACCGTAATGCCGTCGCCGGTTGCGACACGCAGCAGGTTGTAGGCGATATTGGCGGCATCGAGCGTGGGCATGACGAGCAGGTTCGCTTCGCCCTTCAAGCGCGCGTTCGGAAACACGCGCGCGCGCAACACCGCATCCAGCGCGGCATCGCCGTGCATCTCGCCGTCGACCTCCAGCTCGGGCTCGGTTCGCCACAGGATCTGCAAGGCCGCGCGCATTTTCATGGCCGACGCGGCTTCGGAGCTACCGAAGCTCGAATGGGAGAGCAGCGCGACCTTCGGCATCAAGCCGAAACGGCGCACCTCCTCCGCCGCCAGCACCGTCATCTCCGCGATCTGCTCCGCGCTCGGATCGATATTCACGTACGTGTCGCAGATGAAGACCGTGCGCATGGGCAGGAGCAGCAAGTTCATGGCGGCGAACGAGCGCACGCCGTCGTGTCGGCCGATGACATCGGCTACGACGCGCAGATGCCGTTGGTACGACCCGACCGTGCCGCACATCATCGCCTCGACCTCGCCCTGACGCAGCAGCATGGCGCCGATCAGCGTGGCACGGCGGCGCATGTCGAGCTTCGCCTGATCCTGCGAAACGCCCTTGCGCTGCATGATCTCGTAATAAGCCGACCAGTATTCGCGAAAGCGGTTGTCGCTGTCCGGGTTCACGAGCTCGAAGTCGATCCCCGGGCGGATGCGTAATCCGAGGCGGTCGATGCGCGCCCCGACCACTTCGGGCCGGCCAATGAGGGTCAGGTGCGCGAGGCCCTCGTTCAGCACTTCTTGCGCGGCGCGCAGCACCCGCTCGTCCTCGCCCTCGCAGTAGACGACTCGCTTCGGCGCCTGCTTCGCGGCGACGAATACCGGCCGCATGATGAGCCCCGATTGCCATACGAATTGCATCAGCCGCTCGCGATACGCCGCCATATCGTCGATCGGCCGGGTGGCAACGCCGCTCGCCATGGCCGCCTCGGCGACCGCGGGGGCGATGGTTGCGATCAGGCGCGGATCGAACGGGCGCGGGATGAGATAGTCGGGCCCGAACCGATCCTCCTGGCCGCCGTAGGCCATGGCGACGATCTCCGATTGCTCCGCGTGCGCCAGCGCGGCCAGCGCATGCACCGCCGCCAGCTCCATCTCGCGCGTGATGCGGGTCGCGCCCGCATCCAGCGCGCCGCGGAACACAAACGGGAAGCACAGCACGTTGTTAACCTGGTTCGGAAAGTCGGAACGGCCGGTGGCAATCACGGCATCCGGGCGCACCGAACGGGCGAGATCGGGCATGATCTCCGGATCCGGATTGGCCAGCGCCAGCACCAGCGGTCGCGGCGCCATTTTCGCCAGCAGCTCGGGCTTGAGCACCCCGCCCGCGGACAAGCCGAGAAATATGTCGGCCCCTGCGATCACTTCCGCGAGCGAGCGCGCGTCGGTCGCGCGCGCATAGCGTGCCTTGAAGGGATCCATTTCGACCGCACGCCCTTGGTAGACGACGCCGGCGATGTCGGTGACCCAGATCCGCTCCCGGCTGACACCCATGCTCACGAGCAGGTCGAGGCAAGCGAGCGCCGCGGCGCCGGCACCCGATACCACCAGCGTCACCTCGGCGATGTTCTTACCCACCACGCGCAACCCGTTTTGCACGGCTGCGCCGACGATGATGGCCGTGCCGTGCTGATCGTCGTGGAATACCGGGATACGCATGCGATCGCGCAGCCTCCTCTCGACGATGAAGCATTCGGGCGACTTGATGTCTTCGAGGTTGATGCCGCCGAAGGTCGGCTCCAGCGCGCTAATGATGTCGACCAGGCGATCCGGGTCGCGCTCGTCGATCTCGATGTCGAACACGTCGATGCCGGCGAATTTCTTGAACAGCACCGCCTTGCCTTCCATCACCGGCTTGGCGGCGAGGGGGCCGATCGCACCCAGCCCCAGTACCGCAGTCCCGTTCGTGATCACGGCCACGAGATTGCCGCGCGCGGTCAGGTCGCGTGCCTGGGCCGGATCGTTCTGGATCGCTTCGCATGCGACCGCGACCCCGGGGGTATAGGCAAGCGCGAGGTCGCGCTGGTTCACCAGCCCCTTGGTCGGGGTCACGGCGATCTTTCCAGCGACCGGCAGGCGGTGATAGTCGAGCGCGGACTGGCGCAGGCGATCGGCGTCGCTCATCAGCTCCGTACGCACTCAGGACGAGGTCGAACGCACACGCAAGTAGGCGATTCGGTCCACCGAGCGGACCTTGACCTGCTGCACGGTCTTGGAGCGAAGAATGTGCAGAACGACATCCTCTCCGGCGGGGCCGCTCGCCCACAGCCGTTGATAGAACTCGCCCTGCCCGCCGATCGACTGCCCCGCCACGCCGAGAATCACGTCGCCTCGGCGCATGCCGGCGTCCGCGGCCGGCGTGCCGGGAAGCACTCGGGTCACCACGACGTGGTTCTCCACTTCTTCGGTGTAGACACCGAGCCAGGGGCGCGCGGGCTCGCGCCGCCGGCCATGGGTGACGAGCTCGTCGAGCACGGGCTTGAGCAGATCGATCGGCACGAACATATTGCCCGGAAACGCCACCCCGGTGTTCAGCGCGTCGCCGACCCAGAGCGAGCCGATGCCGATGAGGCGTCCGTCCCGATCGAGCAAGGCGGCGCCGCTATGGTCGAACCGCGGTGGCGCGGTGAACAGCGCGCCTTCGATCATGTATTCCCAATAGCCGGTGAAACGGCGCCGCGACACCACGTAAGCAGCACTCAGACCGCCAGCGGCGGCATGCGTAGCCGCCATGACCTGGTCGAACTCGCATACCGAATCGGAATCGCCGAAAGCGATCGGCCGGGAGGCGATGCCCGCGCTTGCCCGCAACAGTCCGAACCCGGTGGCATGATCGAAGCCGATCACCGCTGCCGGAAACACCCGTCCGTCGGGCGCGAGCACCAGGATCGAATCCGACTCCAGCACCAGGTAGCCGATGGTGACGATGAGCCCGTCGCGGCCGATGACGACGCCGGTGCCTTCGCGTTCCGCGCCCAGGGTCTCCGCGGTGCGGGCGTTGGGAATGGTCTTGATGCTCAGCTTGACGATCGCATCGAGCGCGGGCTTGCGCGCCGGCACCTCGGCGATCAAGTCATGCGCCGCCCGCCAACATGCGAACGATGCGGTGAACAAGGGCAGAGTCATCGTGCCTCCATGCTAACATTCCAAGCGCTTCATCGCGACGCCCATGCCGGTCCAATCAGCTGCGGTCACCGACTT
Source organism: Betaproteobacteria bacterium (assembly GCA_009377585.1). Classification (NCBI taxonomy): domain Bacteria; kingdom Pseudomonadati; phylum Pseudomonadota; class Betaproteobacteria; species Betaproteobacteria bacterium. The sequence goes on along the minus strand of WHTS01000007.1, from coordinate 31,824 downwards.
GTTTCCCTTTCTCGAGCCCCGTGCGAGCGGCATGCTCGAGCTCGATGCTCGGCATCGGATGTATTGGGAAGAATGCGGCAATGCGAGCGGCGTTCCCGTCGTATTTCTCCACGGCGGACCGGGCGCCGGCAGCACCGCCGACCATCGGCGTTTCTTCGACCCGCGCTTCTATCGCATCATCGTCTTCGACCAGCGCGGTGCCGGTCGTTCGCTGCCCCATGGCGAGATCGCCGACAACACTACGCAATTGCTCGTTGCCGACATGGAACGGCTACGTGTGCAGCTGGGGATTGAGCGATGGGTGGTCTTCGGCGGCTCGTGGGGCAGCACGCTCGCACTGGCTTATGGCGCCGCGCATCGCAGCCGTTGCCTGGCTTTCGTCCTGCGTGGCATCTTTCTCGGCAGCCGGGACGAGATCGACTGGTTCCTGTACGGCCTGCGCCGGTTCTTCCCGGAAGCGTGGCGGGCGTTCGTCCGGGATTTGTCCGAATCCGAGCGGGGCGACGTGTTGCAGGCCTACTATCGCCGCCTGGTGCACCCGGACCCGCAGGTCCACGGGCCCGCCGCGCGGGCCTGGAGCACCTACGAAGGGTCCTGCTCGACTTTGCGGCCGAACGGCGAGGGAATGCGCCAGGTGTCGGTCACGCCCACTGCGTTGAGCCTGGCGCGCATCGAAGCCCACTATTTCGTGAACGACATCTTCATGCCGCCCGGCGCCTTGCTGGCCGGTGTGGAGCGCATCCGCCATCTGCCCTGCTGGATCGTCCAGGGCCGCTACGATGCCGTATGCCCGATTGCGACCGCGGATTCGCTCGCGCGCAGCTGGCCGCAGGCGCGTTACGTCGTGGTGCCCGATGCGGGCCATTCCGCCTGGGAGCCGGGAGTATTGGCTGCGCTGCTGCAGGCGATGGAAGCACTGAAGGAGTCCTTCGGCGACGGCGTCGAGGCAGCGTCGCCGGGATTCGAAGCACAGCACGACGCCCGCTAGCCCAACTTCCGAGGTTGCACTACACGAATATTGCGGGTGCGCTGATGCGCACGCGCCGACTTCGAATTCGCGCTCGGCTGTTCGCGCTGGGGCGTCTCCGCGACGCCGAAGGTCCCAGCGTCGGCGTCTGCCTACCTCGTCCCCTCGTCCGGCTTGGCTGCGCCGGCCGCAGACAGAGTTTCGAGCGCCGACTTCTGCATCTCCAGCGTCTTGATCGTCATCTGCAGCAGGCCAAGATTCATCTTCAGCCAGTTCTCGACGCTGCGCAGCTCGGTGAGCTTGCGCTCGATCTCCTCGACGTTGATGGTCGGAGCGACCATCCCCGGCAAGGGGAAGCCGAGCGGGTTCCACATCTTCTGCATGAACTCCAGCATGTCCTTCGACCAGATATCGTCTGCCATGCGGCACCTCCCGGCAAAAGAGAATGTTGGACGAAGCCGCTACGCGGAGGAAGCGGGAATGTCAGGCGGCAACATGAGGCGGGAATGGGAAGCCGTCGTGCCGGCCTGGCAATCGGGATATGCACACGTAACCAGAACGGGCGGCAGTGCGTCAGACCTTGCCTGCGGACCGATCGGTCTGGACCGCCCGGCGATCCTGGACCTTACGCACGATCTGCTCCAGGCGCTGGCGCTCCGAGAGGACCCGGTTCGGATAGGGATTCTGCGGATCGGCACCGACCCCGCCGTACAGCCGTAATGCAGCCGCAAGGTCATCGTCGGTCTGGGTTGCGTACTGGCGCAGCACCTTGGCACCGGCGACGATGTTGATCTCCGGATCGAGCACGTTCGCTTGGCCGCCGTGGGGCGAACGCAGCTTGTCCTGATGGTATTCGGGCATGATCTGCATCAAGCCCTTGGCGCCCATGACGCTTTCGGCGATCGGGTTGAAGCTGGATTCGACCGCCATGACGGCCAGGATCAGCAGCGGGTCGATCTGGGTGGAGTGGCCAGCCGCGTAGGCCAGGCGGACGAAACGCTCCAGCGAGTCGCGCGATACGCGATAGCGCTTTGCCAGGAAGTCCGCCAATGCCCGATGCCGGATGGCGTCCTTTTGCGGCAGGACCTGGATGGCTGTCGTCGGCCGCGCGGCAGCGAGCGGGGAGGCAGAGGCCTGTTGAATCGGGCCTCGTACCGGGGCTGCCTCGAGATCGCGCAGCCATCCTGGCAGCGACACCAGCGTCGCGATACCGGCGACGGCAACCAGGGTTGTCCGCAATCCAGTCAGAGCCCGCCTGGCATCGATTGCAGAAAACGAACCGCGAGTGCTGCTCAACCGATCAGTCATCTCTAACGCCTCTATCTAGCCAGCGCGCGGGGGCGCGGCATCGTTCGTCTCGGCAGGTCGCATCGACCTGCAAGTTCCCCCGTGCTGCTATGTCGTGGGCCGAGGAGGCCCTACATCTGGCAGGTCTAGCTCGGAGATACCTCTACCCATAGAGGCGAGCTTCATGAAGCGGACTGGCAGTGTGCCAGATGACCGGCGCCGCTGGCAAGCGTTTCATGCTGCGACGCAACAAGAGCTATCTCACACGAGGTCGTCGTTGGCGTCGTTGCCGGCCGCGATGTCATTCGGCGGCGTCGGCGGGATGGGCGGCTTGCCACATGCGCAGTTGCTCGTGGTAGCGCTCGAGCGCTTGCTGGTAGCGATCGAACACGCACAGCGCGCAGCCCGAACCGCAGCATTCCTCGGGGTCGGGCTCACGCGGCGCTATCGGCGGATGCTCGCCGTCGCTCATTTCCAGTTGCCACCACGCTGCAACTTTCGCGGCCCGTGGTCACGCGCCGCCGGCGGTTGCTCGCTGTCGCTCATTTCCAGGATTCCGGAAGCGGATGGTCGGGAAAGCGCTTGCGGAATTGATCCAGGCGCGTGCGCGCAAGTTCCTCGCGACCATCGCGCCGCAACTGTTCGATCTCGCGCAGCCACTGTTCCGGCGTCATGAGCGCATCGCGTTGCGCTTCGCTGGGCTCGATTCGCTGGCGCGCCGGACTTTGCGCCGGTGGCGGCGCGGTCGGCGAAGCGCCTGCCTGGGACGCGGCGGGCAGCTTGCTGCGCTCATCGCCTACCGGCGGGTGCTCGTGCTTGGCGGCCGGCGCCGTCGAGTGCATGCGGCGTTCCCCGAGATTCGCCCGCGAGTCGGATTGCGCGGGCTTGCTGGCCCCCGTGCCGCCGTCCGATGGAGGCGGGCCCATGCCGGGCTCGGCTGCCGGTTCGGCGCGCTGCTCGCGCGGAAGCGGCAACGGATGAGCGGACGAGGAAACGCTCGGTGCCGAAGCGAGAGGCGGCGCTGGCGCATCCGCACGCTCACGCTCCTTTTCCAGGACCTCGCGAGCGCCGCGCTCCAGGGCCTCCGGCAAGGTGCGCTGCATCCTGAAGCCTTCGGTCTTTTGAGGAGCGCGAGGAGCGGCCTTTGCCGCCGGCAATCGCTCATGCTCATCGAGGCCTCGATCGCGGCCGACACTAGTGTTCGGGGATTGCGACGACTGCGCATCGGAGCGCTCGCTGCTTGCGGACGCCGACGGCGCGACCGGCGCAGGCAACGGCGGCGAGGAGGCCGGTGTCTGCTCCAACTCGCCTTCCACGACCAGTGCAAGGCTCACCGCAAGCGTCAGCACCGCGGCCACGGCCAGTGGCGCTTGCCAGCGCCAGCGCCAACCCGGGCTCGCACGCCTTGCGGGCTGTACGAGGTCGCGTTCTGCCGCGGTCAGGATCGCTGAATCGAGCCACGACGGCGGCTCCTCGCTCGCGCCGGCCCGGTAAAGCCTCGACACGTCCCGATCGGCGTCTGTATTCACAGCAACTCCTGCAGGCCCCGCCGCAGCTTGGCCAGTGCGTAGCGCAGTCGGCTCTTTGCGGTTTCGGCGTTCACGCCGGTTGCGCGCGCGATTTCCTCGACGCTCAAGCCGGCCTCTTCGTGCATGACGAAAACCTCCCGCTGCGCATCGGGCAAGCCCGCCAGCAGTTCCATGAACCGTTCGACCTGCGCCTTGCGCTGCAGGCGGATATCCGGCTGCTGCCGGCTATCGGCGGCGAGGTTGGCAACCGGATCGTCGTCCGCGTCGTCGCTGGCGAGCGTTGGGCGATGGGCGGCGCGACGGTAGTGATCGATCAGCCGGTTGTGCGCGATCCGGTAAAGATAGGTCGCGAACCGCGCTGCCGGTGCATAGCGCAGGCGAGCCCGAATCAGGTTGAGCCAGACATCCTGGAACAGCTCCTCCGCGATCGCGGCCGCGCCGCATTGTCGCAGCAGAAAACGATAGAGGCCGCCGCGATGGCGCGCGTACAGCACCTGGAAAGCCTGGCCATCGCCATCGCGATAGGCGCTCATGAGCGCTTCGTCGCTCGCCTCCCCGGCGTCTCTCATCGGGCGCGGAGTATGCACGCCTGCGACTGTCGAGTCGACCGCCGAGCGCAAGCGGAACATCGAGACCGCGCCGGCACAGCCATCGCGCTCACCGTCCTCGCCGGCACGCATGCTTCGAGTTCCTCGTCGTTGTTGTTCGAGTCATTAAACGCACGTCGGACCGAATCGGGTTCGACCCGGAGCGCAGCAGGCGTTTGCTTGCGGCTCCCCAACCCGGCCTCTATACTGAACCGAGGCACCCGGAGGAGGAAAGCATGGCGAAGTTCACGACCGAAGCCATCCGCACCGTAGCCTTGGTCGGTCATGGCGCGTCCGGCAAGACCACGCTGACCGAAAGCCTGCTGGCGAAAGCCGGCCTGACAGCGACACCGGGAAGCGTCGAACGCGGCACCACGGTGTGCGACTTCGATCCGCTGGAAAAAACCCACAAGCACTCGATCCAATCCGCGGTCGTCCACTTCGAATGGCAGGGGCGGCGTATCCATTTGCTGGACACCCCGGGCGCGCCGGACCTGGTCGGCAATGCGATCGGCGCGCTCGAAGCCGTCGAGACTGCGGTGATCGTGATCAATGCCCAGAACGGCATCGAGATGATTACCCGACGCATGATGCAATGGGCGTCCCAGCGTCAGCTTTGCCGGATGATCGTGGTCAACAAGATCGACGCCGAGAATGTCGATCTGCCCGGCCTGGTGCAGAAGATTCAGGAGACCTTCGGCAAGGAATGTCTTCCGATCAACCTGCCTGCCGGCGGGGGCAGCCGCGTGGTCGATTGCTTCTTCAATCCTTCGGGCGAGTCCGACTTCTCCTCGGTCGAGACAGCGCATCAGGCTTTGATCGATCAGGTGGTGGAAGTCGACGAGGAATTGATGGCGCTTTATCTGGACAAGGGCGAAGTCAGCCCGGATGAACTGCATGCGCCGTTCGAAACCGCCTTGCGGGAAGGCCATCTGATTCCGATCTGCTTCACCTCGGCGCGCAACGGCGCCGGCATCGCGGAGCTGCTGGAGATCGTCGTCAAGCTCATGCCCAACCCGGCCGAAGGCAATCCGCCTCCGTTCCACAAGGGCGCGGGAGCGTCCGCGGTTCCCATTCAGGCAGTCCCCGATCCGAGCAAGCACGTACTGGCGCACGTGTTCAAGGTGGTCATCGACCCGTTCGTCGGCAAGCTTGGCATCTTCCGGGTCTATCAGGGCACGGTGTCGAAGGACACGCAGCTCTTCATCGGCGATGGGCGCAAGCCCTTCAAGGTGGGGCACCTGCTGATGCTGCGCGGCAAGGACCATATCGAGGTCGAATCGGCAGGCCCGGGCGACATCGCGGCCGTCGCGAAGGTCGAGGAGATCACGCTCGACAGCGTACTGCACGATTCGCACGACGAAGATCACATTCACATGACGCCGATGGAGTTTCCGCAGCCGATGCATGGGTTGGCCGTGGAACCCAAGCGCCGCGGTGACGAGCAGCGCATCTCGGAAGTGCTGCACAAGCTCGCATCGGAGGATCCGTGCTTCAAGGCGGAGCACAGCGCGGCAACCAACGAAACCGTGATTCGCGGCCTGGGCGATCTGCATATGCGGCTGGTTCTGGAGAAGATGGCCGGCCAGTATCACCTCGAAGTCAACACCAAGCCGCCCCGCATACCGTATCGAGAGACGATCACGGCCAAGGCCGAAGGGCATCACCGGCACAAGAAGCAAACCGGTGGCGCCGGCCAGTTCGGCGAAGTTTTTCTGCGCGTGGAGCCGCTGGCGCGCGGGACGGGCTTTCAGTTCGCCGACGAAGTCAAAGGGGGAACGATCCCGACCCAATTCATTCCCGCGGTGGAGAAAGGCATCCACCAGGTGCTCACTGCCGGTCCCCTCGGCGGCTATCATGTGCAGGATCTGAAGGTGACGGTGTACGATGGCAAGCATCATCCCGTGGATTCGAAGGAAATCGCGTTCATCACCGCGGGCAGGCGGGCGCTGCTCGACGCCATGATGAAAGCCAGGCCGATCGTCCTCGAGCCCATCGTCAACATCGAGATCAGCGCACCCGAAGCGGCGATGGGCGACATCGCGGGCGACCTGTCGGCCAAGCGCGGCCAGGTGAGCGGAACCGACAGCCTTCCGGGCGGCACGATCGTCGTCTCCGGCAAGGTCCCCCTGTCCGAGTTGAACAATTATCAGGGGCGCTTGAAGTCCGTAACGGGCGGCCAGGGCTCTTACTCGATCGAGCTCAGTCACTACGATCCCGTACCGCCGCAGGTGCAGCAGCAGATCACCGCGGGCCACAAGAGCGCTCACGACGACGAGGAATAGCTCGAGCAGCCTCCTCGACTGGGTGCGCGCAACGACAACGGCGATCGCGCGCCATCTTTTGCGGAATCGAAGGACATGGATGACGCCGTCCGGCGCGCGATGGCCAAGTGGCCCGATGTACCGGCCGTGTTCGGATGGCTTTCCCTCGACACGCGCGGGCAGTGGCTGCTGCGCAACGAGCGCATCGGCAATCGGCTGCTGATCGAGTTCATCGACCGGAACTATGGCGGCGATTGCAACGGGCGCTGGTTCTTCCAGAACGGGCCGCAACGCGTCTTCGCGGCACTTGCCTACGCGCCGTGGGTCCTGCGCATGGACTCCGAGCAGTGCCTGATCACGCACACGGGCAGGCCGGTGCGGGCGGTAACGAGCGCGTGGATGGACCGCGAGGGAATCGTCACTCTGCATACCGAGCACGGCGCGGGCGTCGTCGACGATCGCGATGTCGAGTCGCTTGCGCCCTGGATCTCGGATACCGCCGGCGGCGCGCTCGACGAAGACGAGCTCATCGAGTCGCTCGATCGCATCCAGGAAGGACACGACCGGGACATCCGGTTGCGCTACGCCGGCCGCGCGGTAGCGCTCCTTCCCATCCCGGCCGACGAGATTCCGGCGCGTCTTGGCTTCGTGCGTATGCCGCAGCCGCTGCCGGGCGAGGAGACTGGATCCTGATGCGCGCCTTGCGCGATTGCCCGGCCTCGGCGTTGCAGCAGCTGCAGGGCGTATTGACCGACATCGACGATACGCTCACGACCGATGGCCGACTACCGGCCGAATCGTACGCGGCAATGGAACGCATCGAGGCCTCTGGCCTGATGATCGTACCGATCACCGGACGTCCCGCGGGATGGTGCGACCACATCGCGCGCATGTGGCCGGTGCACGGGATCGTGGGCGAAAACGGCGCGTTCTGGTTTCGCTACGATCGCACCGAGCGCCGGATGTTGCGTCACTTCGTCAGCCCTGCCGAGATGCGGCGCAGCCAGGCTGTGCGTCTTCGCGCTATCGCGGCCGACATTGTGCGCGCAGTGCCCGGGGCGCGGATCGCATCGGACCAGCATTACCGCGAGTCGGATCTGGCGATCGATTTTTGCGAGGACGTGCCGCGCCTGCCGCAGCCGGACGTCGAGCGTATCGTGACGCTGATGCAGGAGCGAGGCCTGACCGTGAAGGTGAGCTCGATCCATGTCAACGGCTGGTTCGGAAGCTTCGACAAGCTCTCCACCACCCTGCAGTTTCTCACCGGTCAGCTCGGTGCCTCGATGCGGGCGGTGCGCGGGGAATACGCATTCATCGGCGACTCGCCGAACGACGAGCCGATGTTCGGGTTTTTCGATTGCAGCGTGGGCGTCGCCAATGTGCGCGACTTCGCGCGCATCCGAACCCTGCCGCGCTACGTAACGCAGGGCCGGGGCGGCAACGGCTTCGCCGAGTTCGCCGACCACCTCGTTCGCGCCCGCGCGCGTGCGGGCACTTGACGCGCTTGCTGTCCTAGCGGATGCGCCGCGTCGCGTACGACTCCTCGATCTGATCGCGGAAGTAACTCGTAGGCGATGGAGCAGCGAGGAAGCGTCGGTGCACCTCGGCCGCAACGGGCTCGTATTGCACGATCGATCCGTTCGAGAATTCCACTTCCAGGGCTTGCGTCTTCGGATCGTAGCCGACCGCGCGGATGGAAGAGGAGTTCAAGCGTTTGCGTTCCATGATCGAAGCCCTGTTCGAGTCCTCTATTGTCGGTGGCGCCGATTACCGCGACCGCGCGGTCGAAGGGCTCATTTCTCCTCGGATGTCAAGTGCTCCTAAGCGGCCGACGGAGCCATGTTTCGTATGGCGGAATCTATACCGTTATGTGCAATTGAGGCTATTTTCACAATACGAAATTACATCTGGAATTTAAATCTTTCTATATCAATCAGTTAACCATAATTCCGAGATGTGAAACGACGATCGACGGCGTCGAGCTGCGGCAAAATCCCCAAAAACGGCTCCGGCCGCCCGCTTTTCTGGTATCCTTCGTCTCGTCACCGATCTGCTGGCGAAGTCCCTGCCTAAGATCGGTTCCCCAGCGGAAAGGGCCACGCTCCAGGGATCAAAATCGGTCGCGGAGATGATGGCGGTGCAGCAGGTGTGGTTGGGGATTCGGTTTCGGTCGCTGCGGCGTTTTCAATCGGAGACGGTTCGCGCGCGGCGACAGATGGTGCAGTCTTCTTCGCGGCTATTGTCTTTGCTGGCTTCTTAGCCGCCTTACGAGCCGCGGGCTTCGTGCCCGCGGCTTTTTTCTTTGCCGCGCCGGATGGTTTCGCCACCCTGACCTGTTTCGCAGCAGAGCGCGTGTTCTTCGCTGCGGTCCGCTTCCTGGCAACCGCCCGCTTCTTCGCTACCGGTCGCTTCTTCGCCGGTCGCTTCCTTGCAGTGGTCCGCTTCGTCGCAACCGCCCGCTTCTTCGCGGCCGATCGCTTCTTCGCTACCGGTCGCTTCCTTGCCGCGGTCCGCTTCTTTGCGGCTGTCTTGCGCATCGGGCGCTTGCTCGCGGCCACGCTCCTACGCGCGCCCGAACGTCTGCTCTGGGCTGCTGCCCGGGTCGACCTGCGTTTGGCCGCTCTCTTCGCGGGCTTTCGGGCGGCTGTCTTGCGCACCGACCGCTTCACCGACTTCCTGGCTGCCGATTTCTTTCTTGCTGCCATGCTTGCCTCCGGTTGTGAAGACACGGGTTGCCCACGCTAATGTAACGCCGCAAGGACCCTGGCTGCGAGATCCTTGTACAGCGCCCTTGGGTCGAGCCGGATGCCATCCTCCCATTGCACGACGCCGGTATCCGGATCGACACTTACTTCGAGGAATCGATCGACATCGCGCCAGGCACTGAAGTCCCCGATTTCCACCAGGTCGCCGAGGTACACACATCCTTCCAGCCCGTCCTCGAACAGCAGCCAAAGCGAATAGTCGGCCTCGGCCCTGCAATCCTCGATCACCGGGCCGAGCCGTCTGCGTGCCCGGCGCGGCATGCGCTCGAGGCTCAGTCCCAAGACAGCGCTCCGCCGGTCTGATATTCGGTGACCCGCGTCTCGAAGAAGTTCTTCTCCTTCTTGAGATCGATCATTTCGCTCATCCAGGGGAACGGGTTGTTGCTGCCCGGGAACAACGGCTCGATGCCGATTTGCTGGCAGCGCCGGTTGGCTATGAAGCGCAAATACTCCTTGAACATCGGCGCATTCAGCCCAAGCACGCCGCGCGGCATCGTGTCTTCCGCATAGCGATATTCGAGATTCACCGCCGTGCGCACGAGCTCCTGCACCTCGTCGCGGAACTCCGCGGTCCACAGGTGCGGATTTTCCAGCTTGATCTGGTTGATCAGATCGATGCCGAAGTTGCAGTGCATCGACTCGTCGCGCAGGATGTACTGGTATTGCTCGGCGGCCCCCGTCATCTTGTTCTGCCGCCCGAGCGCCAGGATCTGCGTGAATCCTACGTAGAAGAACAGACCCTCCATCAGGCACGCGAACACGATCAGGCTGCGCAGGAGGCGCTGGTCGGCTTCCGCCGTGCCGGTGCGAAACGACGGATCGGTCAAGGTCTCGATGAACGGAATCAGGAACTCGTCCTTGGCCCGAATGCTGGGAATCTCGCGGTAGGCGTTGAAGACCTCGCCTTCGTCCAGGCCGAGACTCTCGACGATGTACTGATAGGCGTGGGTATGGATGGCTTCCTCGAAGGCTTGGCGCAGGAGGTACTGACGGCACTCCGGCGCCGTGATGTGGCGGTAGGTGCCCAGTACGATGTTGTTGGCCGCCAGCGAGTCCGCCGTGACGAAGAAGCCGAGGTTGCGCTTCACCAGGCGGCGCTCGTCCTCGCTCAAGGCCTTCGGGTCTTTCCACAACCCGATGTCCCGGCTCATCGGGATCTCCTGCGGCATCCAGTGATTCGCGCACGCCGAAAGGTATTTCTCCCAAGCCCACTTGTACTTGAACGGCACCAGCTGGTTGACGTCGGTCTGGCCGTTGATGACGCGCTTGTCGTCGACCGATATGCGGCGGAATTCACCGGGCTCTCCCGGCTGCTGCCCGCCGATCAGGGGGGACCCCTCGATGCCGACTGCGGCGGTGTTCATTTCTTGTTCGAATGACTGCATCCCTTGCTCCTGATCGCTACGGTTCGTTCGGTGGGCGCCGCGCCGGCGCCCGCTGCCTGACTTTTCGCTACCTGTCTATTGGCAAGCTTCGCACTCGGGGTCGTCGATCGAGCACACCTTGAGCTCCGTGCCGGACTCGTCGGCGGTGGGAACGGCATTAAGCGCGCCCACGCGCCCCGTGGACTTCTCGGTGTGCGTAGCGCCCAGCGTGCGCAAGTAATAAGTGGTCTTGAGGCCGCGCAGCCACGCCAGCTTGTAGGTATCGTCGAGTCGCTTGCCCGAGGCGCCCGCCATATACAGATTCAGGGACTGCGACTGGTCCACCCACTTCTGCCGCCGCGCCGCGCATTCGACCAGCCAGCGCGGCTCGACCTCGAATGCGGTGGCGTACAGCGTGCGCACTTCGGGCGGCACCCGGTCGACCTTCGCGAGGCTGCCGTCGAAGTACTTCAGGTCGGAGATCATGACCTCGTCCCAGACGTTCAGCCGCTTCAGGTCCTCGACCATGTACTGATTGGCGACGGTGAACTCGCCGGAGAGGTTGGACTTCACGTACAGGTTCTGGAACGTCGGCTCGATCGATTGCGAGACTCCGGTGATATTCGCAATGGTCGCGGTCGGCGCGATGGCGAGGCAATTGGAGTTGCGCATGCCGACCCGCGCGATGCGGGTGCGCAGCGCCTCCCAGTCGAGCCGCGTCGAGGTGTCGGCCTCGACGTAGCCGCCACGCTGCTCGGCCAGAAGTCCGAGCGTCTCGTGCGGCAGGATGCCGCGATCCCAGAGCGAACCGCCGAAGGTCGCATAACGGCCGCGCTCTTCGGACAGGTCGGTCGAAGCCCAATACGCGCAATAGGCAATTGCCTCCATCGAGCAATCGGAGAACTCGACCGCCTCGGCCGATGCGTAGGGAATCCGCAGGGCGTGCAGGCAATCCTGGAACGCCATGATCCCCAGGCCGACCGGCCGGTGCTTGAAGTTGGAGTTGCGCGCCTTCCCGACCGAGTAGTAGTTGAGGTCGATGACGTTGTCCAGCATGCGCATGGCGGTGCCGATGGTGCGCCGCAGCTTGTCGAGATCCATGCAACGCTCCTCGCGATCGAGATGCGCCAGCATGTTGACCGAGCCCAGGTTGCACACCGCGATCTCGTCCGGGCCGGTGTTCAGGGTGATCTCGGTGCACAGGTTGGAGCTGTGCACGACCCCGACGTGCTGCTGCGGCGAGCGCAGATTGCACGGGTCCTTGAACGTGATCCAGGGATGCCCCGTCTCGAACAGCATGGACAGCATGCGCCGCCACAACTGCACCGCTGGAATGCGCTTGAACAAGGTGAGCTCGCCGCGCGCGACCTTCGCCTCGTAGGCGAGGTAGGCCTGTTCGAAATCGCGCCCGTGCTTCTCGTGCAGGTCCGGGACGTCGGACGGCGAAAACAGGGTCCACTCGGCCGCCTCCATCACTCGCTTCATGAACAGGTCCGGGACCCAGTTGGCCGTGTTCATGTCGTGCGTGCGGCGCCGGTCGTCGCCGGTGTTCTTGCGCAGCTCGAGGAATTCCTCGACATCCAGATGCCATGTTTCGAGGTACGAGCAGACGGCGCCCTTGCGCTTGCCCCCCTGGTTGACCGCGACCGCGGTGTCGTTCACCACTTTGAGGAACGGCACCACGCCCTGCGACTTGCCGTTGGTTCCCTTGATGTGCGCACCGAGCGCCCGCACCGGGGTCCAGTCGTTGCCGATGCCGCCCGCATACTTCTGCAGCATGGCGTTTTCCTTGATCGACTCGTAGATCCCGTCCAGGTCGTCCGGCACCGTGGTGAGATAGCAGCTGGCAAGCTGCGAGCGTCGCGTCCCCGAATTGAACAGGGTCGGCGTCGAGCTCATGAAATCGAAGCTCGACAGAACGTTGTAGAACTCGATGGCGCGTGCCTCGCGCTCCTCCTTTTTCTCGTTCAGGGCAAGGCCCATCGCGACGCGCATGAAGAAGGATTGCGGCAACTCGATGCGGCGGCCGCGAACGTGCAGGAAATAGCGGTCGTAAAGGATCTGCAGGCCCAGGTAGCCGAACTTGAGATCGCGATTGTGGTCGAGCGCCGCCGCCAGGCAGCCGAGATCGTATTCGCCCAGGCGCGGGTCCAGCAGCTCGGCGGCAATGCCGGCGCGGATGAGCTCGGGAAACGCCTCGGCATAGCCCTTCTTCATGCCGGCATGGCGCACCTCGCGGCCCAGGGTTTCCAGGCGCAGGTCGTTCAGCAGCAAGCGCGCCGTGACGAAGCTGTAGGCGGGCTCGGACTCGATCAGCGAGCGTGCCGCCAGGACCACGCACTTGCGCACCTCGTTCATCGGTATGCCGTCGTAGATATCACGCGAGGTCGCATGCAGGATCGGATCGGCGCTCACGTCCGTCCCGAGACCTTCGCAGGCTTCCTCCACCAGCGCCTTCAGAGCGTCCCGATCGAGCGGGCGCCTTACGCCAGCATCGATCACGTGGATCGACGGCTGGGCAGCGGGAGCCACATGCGATTCGCGCTGTCGCGCGCGCTCCTGCGCACGGGACTCGCGATACAGCACGTAGGCGCGGGCGACTTCGTGCTCCCCGCCGCGCATGAGGGCGAGCTCAACCTGGTCCTGGATGTCCTCGATATGAAATGTGCCGCCCTCCGGACGCCGGCGAACGAGCGTGCTCACCACCGCCGCGGTCAGCTGCGCGACCAGTTCGCGGATGCGCGCGGACGCCGCACCGACCCCGCCGTTGACGGCGATGAAGGCCTTGGTCAGCGCGATCGAAATCTTCGACGGCTCGAAACCGACCACCGCTCCGTTGCGGCGTATCACCTTGTACGGCGCGAAGCGCGCATCGCGTTCGGGGGCGGACGCTTCGACGTCGAGATTGACGGACGGCGCCGAGGCGAGAGATTCGGTCGCGACATGCATGTGCGGTCTCCTTGGGCGGGTGCTTTATCTACTTATTTTTGTAAAGCGAAGGACTTACGTGAGCCGAAGCAGAAAAACCACTATATGTTGTGGCTCGACTCGAAGGTTGAACTAATTGTAGTAGCTGCGAAAGCGTTGTCAACAGATTCCGCAGGCACGCGGGCAGGCCCTGCGGCGGCGTTGCGCAGATCGCACACGGATGGAGAGGCGGGAGAGCGCGCGGGCCATGAAGCCCGTGCGACGACGCTCAGTGCTCGAAGAGCTCGGCGGGCTGACGCAACGCAGACCAGTCGAAACATGCCCCGGGATCGGTCTTGCGCCCGGGCGCGACATGGCAGTGACCGGCGATTCCCCGGATCGGATAGGCCGCCCGCAAGGCGGTGATCAACGCTGTCCCTGCGCGGTATTGCGCGGCTTCGTAGGCAACGTCGTCGGCACCCTCGAACTCGATGCCGATGGAATAGTCGTTGCACGCGCTGCGGCCGCGCCAGCAGGACGCTCCCGCGTGCCATGCGCGTCGAAGGCAGGAAACGAATTGCACCAGCTCGCCATCGCGGCGAACGAGGAAGTGGGCCGACACCCGTAGTTCCTGAAGTGCACGGAAGTACGGATGCGCTGCGGGATCGAGCGTATTGGTGAAAAGCCGCTCGACGTGATCGCCGCCGAACTCCCCCGGAGGCAGGCTGATGCCGTGGATCACGATCAGCTCGAGCGCAGTGGCGTTCGGGCGCTGGTCGCAGTTCGGCGACTCGATGCGCCGCGCGCCGACGAGCCAGCCGCCCGCGTTCATGCGCAAGCGCCGAGGGGCAACCAGGGGGCGGCGCGCGGGCACGGCTAGCTCACGACTTGCACTGCGATCTGCGCCGCCACAAGCCCCGGCGAGCGCATCGGCGTGGTCGGTCCGAACGGCCGCGGCAAACTCCAACTCGATGCATGGGCTTGGATTCGGGCCAAGTTAAAATCGGGCTCCGATCCTGCCGCTCAGAGCTTGGGCTCGAGCTCTTCGTTGAGTCCGAGGCGCGCCATGCGGTAGCGCAATGCCCGGAACGTGATGCCCAGCAGCTTCGCGGCCGCGGTGCGGTTGAAGCGCGTTCGTTCGAGCGCATCGAGAATCGCTTCGCGCTCGACCCGGTCGAGATGGTCCTGCAGGTTCATGGGCGCCGAGCCGGCCGCAACCGCCGCCGCCGTCGGCTGCGAAAGCTGCAGATCCGACGCCTCGATGGCTTCGGATGTGCTCAAGGCGAGCGCGCGTTCCAGCACATTCTCCAGCTCGCGCACGTTGCCCGGAAAGGAATAGGACTGCAGCGCCCGCAAAGCGCCCTGGGAGAGCGTCGCGGGACGGTCTGCGGCGCCGGCGTCGAGCCTTACCAGGATCAATTCGGCCAGCAGGGGAATGTCTTCGGGGATTTCCCGCAGCGCGGGCATCTTGAGCTCGATCACGTTCAACCGGTAGTAGAGGTCCTGCCGGAACTTGCCCGCTTCCGCGCATTCGCTCAGATTCTGATGGGTCGCGCTGATGATGCGCACATCCGCCGGCTCCTCCTGCGTGGAACCGACTTTGCGAACCTTCTTTTCCTGGATCGCGCGCAGCAGTTTCACCTGCATCGAGACCGGGAGCTCGGCGACCTCGTCGAGGAATAGCGTGCCACTGCTGGCCGCCTGGAAAAAGCCGTCGCGGTCGGCATCGGCGCCGGTGAACGCGCCCTTGCGATAGCCGAAGAACTCGCTTTCCATCAGCGATTCCGGGATGGCGCCGCAGTTGACCGGTACGAACGGCTTATCCCGGCGCGGGCCGTGCAGATGGATCAGGCGCGCGGCCAACTCCTTGCCGCTGCCCGATTCGCCTCGCACGTGGATGGGCGCCTGGCTGCGGGCGAGCTTGGCGATTACCGCCCGCGTCTGCTGCATGAGCGGCGATTCGCCGAGCAGTTCGGGATAAGCCGGATTCGGACTTTCCGTCCCGCCGCCCTTCCGGCCCTTGTCGGCAGCGGGCGGCAACTTGAGCGCCGATTGCACCAGCGCGCGCAACTGGTTGAGCGCGACCGGCTTGGCAATATAGTCGAAGGCCCCCGCCTTGAGGGCGGCGACCGCATTCTCCGCACTGCCGAACGCCGTTATGACCGCAACCGGCGTGTTCGGATAATGACGGTTGACATGCTCGAGCAGATCGAGCCCGTCGCCGTCGGGCAAGCGCATGTCGGTGAGGCACAGATCGTATCGGCTGCGCTGCAGGAACTGCTCGGCTTCGAAGCCGGTTCCCGCCGCGTCCACGCTCAACCCCATGCGCGTGAGCGTCATGGACAGCAGCTCGCGAATGTCCGCCTCGTCGTCGACCACCAGGACACGAGCACTCATTGGGCGCGAATCCGAATCAGACAGGTTCGACTCTCCGACACTCCACGCAGAAATGCCCTCCAGCCGCCGATTCGACATATTCCAGCGACGCGCCGTTCGCCTCGCATACCTCGCGGGCGATATACAAACCAAGCCCCGTACCGGTCGCGACCGTGGTGAAGAACGGCTCGAACAAGTGCACGCGGTACTGCGCCGCGATGCCCGGGCCATCGTCGATCACGCTCAATCTTACTCTATCGGCGCGGGCGCCATGGTCGACCCGAACGACTATGCTGCCCGGAAGGCCCCGGCAATAGCGCAGCGCGTTGCGGCACAGATTCCACATCACCTGGTTGAGATGGCTGCGGTCGAAGCTGACCGCGGCCTCGAGCGCAATCTCCAGCCGCAGGACCTGTACATCGATGCGCTCGATGCTGCAGAACTGCTGCGCGAAGGTGCGCAGGAAGTCGGCGACAGAGAAGTGTTCGGTGTGCGCGCGGTCGCGCCGATTGAGCTTGAGCACATCCTGCACCATGCGATCGAGCCGCTGGGTGTTGTCGTGAATGATGCTCAGCAGGCGAGAGGCGGTATCGTTGAGCCCCGTCTCCTCCTGCAGCAGCTCGGTGGCATGGCTGATGGCCGAGAGCGGATTTCGGATCTCGTGGGCGATGTTCGCGGTCAAGCGCCCCAGGGAGGCGAGCTTCATCTGCCGTGCCTGGGCCTGAACACGGGTCAGATCCTCGAGGAACAGCACCGCGCCGACGCTTGCGTCCCGACCGACCGGAACGAAGCGCACGCTCACGGGCTTGCCCGCAATCAGCGTGGTGGCCGGTTCCCGATCGGCGGCGGATTTTTCGCGCCAACGGGCGATCCGGCCCGCCAGCGCGGGCGCGCGGTTGCGCAAGGTATTTTCCACCTGGTCGGAATCGAACGGTCCGAGCAGGCTTTCCGCTTTCGCATTGCGGCTGCGGATGCGACCTTCGGCGTCGATCACCACCACCCCCGTATCCATGTCGCGGATGACCAGCTGGTTGACCTCGGCCATGTTGGCGAGATCGACCTCGCGCTGCGCCGCAAGCCGCTCGCTTTGCACGGTGTAGCTGGCGAGGACGTGCGCCACCCAGGCGGTGGCGAAGAACCCGGTGGAAAGAAATCCCGCCTGGATGTATTGGCTGCCTACGGCATCCGAGGCGAGGACTTGATAGGTGTGCTGCAAGAGCACCGCAATGCTCGCGAGCGAGGCGTAGAACAGCGTCAGGCGACCGCGGCTGATGAGGCCCGCGCCCGCGAGCACTGCCAGCAGCAACAGCCCCACGCCGCTCACGATTCCGCCGCTCAAGTGCATCATCGAGACGATGAAGACGATGTCGCCCGTCACTTGCACGGTAAGCTGCCAGTCCAGATCGGGCCGGCGCAAACGAGCCGGAACGAAGCAGAACAAGCCGAACAGGACGTAACCGAAGCTGAGGGAAAAGAAGGCGGCGCGATCCGCCGCGCCCAGGAAGGTGGTATCGCCGAAAGATCCGGCGGCGGCGAACATCAACAACGCCACCGCAACGCGATAGGCGTTGAAGAACCTGAGCGAGCCCCAGTGCGAGACGCTGAACTGACTGGGCACCGCCGCCGCAAGCCCAGCCGGGGAAAGCTCTAGGGGGGACGACAAGTCGCGACTCGCGTCAGGGCCCATGCAGCTTCTGGTGTTCCTCGGAACAGTAGAAATAACTGCCGGCGCGCACGCTTTCGCCGCGAGGCAGGTGGACGTCGCAATGCCGGCATCGAACCATGTCGTCGTCCCGCCCGGGGGAATTCGCGGGCGGCTTGGCGGCAAGGCTGCGCGCGTAGCCGCGCATGACGAAGTAGACGACCGCGATTACCGCAACGATCAGAAGTATCTTGGTCAAGATTCCGCCTCGAGACGAGCGGACACGCCGCGGCAACGGGCCCTGCAATTATCCCGTGGCATTATCCCGTGGCATTATCCCATGCTTCTCGCCGCGCCCGGCAGCGGACCGATGAAATGGTCGGGGTGAGAGGATTTGAACCTCCGACCACTGCGTCCCGAACGCAGTGCGCTACCAGGCTGCGCTACACCCCGACTGCCGCCGCTTGCAGCAGGAACTGGGCAGCAAGCGAAAACGCGCGGGATCACCGCGCGCCTGTAGCCTGCCGGCCCGAGCTCGCTGAACGCGAGTGCTCAGAAATTTCGTTCGACCGCGAACCGGGCCAATTCTAGCAGAGTATCCAGGTGTTTTGAACGCGGCAGGTGGCATATCGCGTCGCATGCGATGCGCGCTTGCGCCTCCGCCTGGGTCCGGGTGTACTCGAGCGCGCCGCTATGGCGAATCGCATCGAGCACGGCGCCCAAATCTTCGATCCCGCCCCGCTCGATGGCTTCGCGAACCTGGGCAGCAGCGGACGGGGATCCATGCCGCATGGCATGGATCAGCGGCAGCGTCGGTTTGCCTTCACCCAGGTCGTCGCCGACATTCTTGCCCATTTCGGCGGCGCTGCCCGAGTAGTCGAGCACATCGTCGATCAGCTGGAACGCGGTTCCGAGATGCATGCCGTAGGCGGCCATCGCTTCCTCGTCCGCCCGCCCCGCTGCGCTGACGACTGCGCCCAGCCGCGTTGCCGCTTCGAACAGCTTCGCCGTCTTGCAGCGGATCACGCGCAGGTAACCCGCTTCGTCGACATCCGCGTTGTGACAGTTCATGAGCTGCAGCACCTCGCCTTCGGCGATCATGTTGGTCGCGTCGGCGAGCACTTCCATCACCCGCATGTTGCCGACCGTCACCATCATCTGAAACGCGCGGGAATACAGAAAATCGCCCACGAGCACGCTCGCCGCATTGCCGAACAGCGCGTTCGAGGTCGCGCGGCCGCGGCGTAGCGACGATTCGTCCACGACGTCGTCGTGCAGCAGGGTTGCGGTGTGAATGAACTCGATGATCGCCGCCAGGCGATGATGGGCATCGCCCTGATGGCCGAATGCGCCCGCCGAAAGAATCACGAGCGCGGGCCGCAGGCGCTTGCCGCCGCCCGCGATGATGTGCTCGGCCACCTGCCGAACGAGCGCGACCTCCGAGTGCAGGCTGGCTCGAATGACGCTATCGACCGCTTGCATATCGGCAGCGATACGGGCGCGAATGGTCTCTATGGGCACGGGTTTGCGGCAGGGCGCGAGGGAGGCGAATCGCCGCGATGATAGCAATTTTGCGCCGCCGCCGCGCCGTGACCGCCGCCGCGATTTGCCTCGAACGCTGGTCTGGAGTTTGACCATCGACGCGTGGCCCTTGTATACTTTCGGCCTTTTCGGGCGGGCGTTCCCCCATGTACGCAGTGATCAAGACAGGTGGCAAACAATACCGGGTGAGCGCCGGGCAATCGCTGCGGGTCGAAAAGCTCGACGCCGAAGCGGGAGCCGAAATGGTGATTGCCGAAGTCCTCATGGTCGGTCAGGGCGACGACGTCACGATCGGCGCACCGCTCGTGTCCGGCGCCGCGGTCAAGGCCACGGTTCTGAGCCAGGGCAAGGGCGACAAGGTGCGTATCTTCAAGATGCGCCGGCGCAAGCACTATCGCAAGTCACAGGGTCATCGGCAGCCGTACACCGAGATCCGGATCGATTCGATCGATACCAACTAGCATTCGAGGCTCGGGCACATGGCACACAAGAAGGCAGGCGGCAGTTCGCGCAATGGCCGCGATTCCGAATCCAAGCGCCTGGGTGTCAAGCGCTTCGGCGGCCAGCTGGTCTCGGCCGGCAGCATCCTGGTGCGCCAGCGCGGCACGCGGGTACACCCGGGCAGCAACGTCGGCATGGGACGCGACCATACGCTCTATGCGCGGATCACGGGCACGGTGCTCTTCGGTCAGCGCGGGCCTTCCAATCACCGCATCGTGAGCATCGTCCCGGTCTAGCCGCGCATGCCACCGTAAAAGCCCTGTCTCGAGCGGCAGGGCTTTTTTGTTTGCGGGGACCCTAGACATGAAGTTCTTCGACGAAGCGCGCATCGAGATCCATGCCGGCAAGGGCGGCAATGGGGCCGTCAGCTTCCGCCGCGAGAAATATATACCGCGCGGGGGCCCGGATGGCGGCGACGGAGGCGCCGGGGGCAGCATCTACGCGCTCGCCGACCGCAATATCAATACGCTGGTCGAATTCCGCTATGCACGCATCCACCGCGCACGCGACGGGGAGCGGGGCCGAGGCGCGGACTGCAACGGCCGTGGTGCCGAGGATGTCGTGCTGCGCATGCCCGTCGGCACGGTGATCACCGATGCGGAGAGCGGAGAGCGGATCGCCGATCTGGCCACCGACGGGCAGAAATCGCTGCTGGCGCGCGGCGGTGCCGGCGGACTCGGCAATCTCAACTTCAAGTCGAGCACCAACCGCGCGCCGCGCCAGTCGACCCCCGCACAGGCGGGCGAATCGCGCGTTCTCGCGCTCGAGCTCAGGGTGCTGGCCGACGTGGGCCTGCTCGGAATGCCCAACGCCGGGAAATCGAGTCTCATACGCCGCATCTCGGCGGCTCGGCCCAAAGTGGCCGATTATCCTTTCACGACGCTCTCGCCGAACCTGGGCGTCGTGCGAGTCGGGCCCTCGCAAAGTTTCGTGGTGGCCGACATCCCGGGGTTGATCGAGGGCGCGGCCGAAGGCGCCGGGCTCGGCCACCGGTTCCTGCGCCACTTGAGCCGCACACGCCTGCTCCTGCACCTCATCGACGCCGTGCCGCTGGTGCCCGATGCCGATCCTGTGCGCGACGCCCGGGCGCTTGCGGCAGAGTTGAAGAAGTACGATCCGGCGCTCTACCAAAAACCCCGCTGGCTGGTGTTGAACAAGCTCGACCTCATGCCGGAATCGGAGCGGAGCGCGGCCGTCGAGCGCATCGTCAAGCGACTGCGCTGGCGCGGGCCGGTATTCGCCATTTCCGCGCTGAGCGGCGCAGGCTGCACGGATCTCGTGAACGCCTTGGGCGAGCACCTCGCGCTCGAACAACGCCAGAGCGAGCAATGAATCCCGCCGCCGCAGAATCATCGGCGCTGCTGCAGGCAGCGCGCCGCCTGGTGGTCAAGATCGGCAGCAGCCTGCTCACCAACGAGGGGCGCGGCCTCGATCAGGCGGCCATTGCCGCGTGGGCCGATCAGATCGCGCGCCTGACGCTCGCCGGGCGCGAAGTGGTCCTGGTATCGAGCGGCGCGATCGCCGAAGGGATGAGCCGATTGGGCTGGCAGCGGCGGCCGAAATCGATCCATGAGCTGCAGGCCGCCGCGGCCGTTGGCCAGATGGGGCTGGTGCAGGTCTACGAATCCTGCTTCCGCCGCCACGACCTGCACACGGCTCAGGTGCTGTTGACGCACGCGGATCTGGCCGATCGCAAGCGCTATCTCAACGCGCGCTCGACGCTATCGACGTTGCTGCGCTTGCGCGTCGTTCCGGTCATCAACGAGAACGACACGGTGGCGACGGACGAGATCCGTTTCGGCGACAACGATACCCTGGGGGCGCTCGTCACCAACCTGGTCGAGGCCGACCTGCTGGTGATCCTCACCGACCAGGCGGGACTCTTCACCGCGGATCCGCGCCGGCAGCCCGATGCCGAGCTGCTGCGACATGCGCGCGCCGGCGCAGCCGAGCTCGAGACCATGGCCGGTGGCGCAGGCAGCGAGCTGGGGCGCGGCGGCATGCTCACCAAGGTGCTGGCGGCCAAGCGCGCCGCTCGCAGCGGCGCGCATACCTTGATCGCATCGGGGCGAGAGCCCGAGGTGCTGCTGCGGCTCGCAGGCGGCGAGCACATCGGCTCGCTGCTGCAGGCGGAGCGCGAGAGCCTGGCGGCGCGCAAGCAATGGCTCGCGGACAACCTGATGGTATACGGGCGGCTGCATCTCGATGCCGGCGCGGCGAAGGCCCTGCGTATCGACGGCAAGAGCCTGTTGCCGATCGGCGTGCATGCGCTCGAAGGGGAATTCGATCGCGGCGCCCTGGTGAGCTGCATCGCGCCCGACGGCAGCGAAATCGCGCGCGGACTCATCAACTACGGGGCCGCCGATACCGGCCGCATCCTGCGTACGCCCTCGAGCGCGATCGAGGCCCGCCTGGGCTATGTCGACGAGCCCGAGCTGATCCACCGCGACAACCTGGTGCTGCTGTAGCCCGGTGCCGACCGCGCCGCGGCTGGCGGCTGCACCGCTCAGTCGGGCGCGCGGCTGCACCGCTCAGTCGGGCGCGCGGCTGCACCGCTCAGTCGGGCGCGCGGCTGCACCGCTCAGTCGGGCGCGCGGCTGCACCGCTGAGTCGGGCGCGCGGCTGCACCGCTGAGTCGGTGCGCGGCTGCGCCGCTGAGTCGGTGCGCGGCTGCGCCGCTGAGTCGGGTTCGCGGCTGCGCCGCTCAGTCGGGCGGCCGGCTGGTGCCGTAGAAATCGGTGCGAAGCGCGCGCACGATTGCATCGCGGCTCGCGGCAATGCGATCGGGACAGAAGTATTCCTTGTACAGGACGTCCTGGTGCTCGTTGGCTCGGCCCGACTGGATCGGTTCCCACGTCGAGCGCCTGGCTTCTATCCACTTGCGCTGCGGGTGTCCGAGCGCATAGATGCGCTTCTCGTAGGTCTTGCAGCGGATGCCTTCGTAGCTTGCGTTGCGGGCGCCGCCCGCGGTCTGCACGACCAGGCTATAGCGCACCACGTCGTCCGCGCCGACAGCGAGCGTTTGGGCGTCGATGAAGTAGCGGTGCGGCACGGTCCCGACGGAAAACTCCACCAGGTCCGAGTCCTGCGGATAGGGCGGCAAGGCTACCGACTGTTCGCGCTCGGCTTTCTTTGCATCGACCGCATTGCGGTCCCAATCGGTTTCGCGTTCACCGGCAAGGCGGGTGCCGCCGCAGCCGTGCAGCAACAGGGTTGCGAACGCAGTCGCGGCGACCACGAACATGATGCGTGTCATGCCAGGTCCGCAACCAAAGACGCCCGCGTCGCAGCGTCGACTTCAGCGATCGGGTGCTGGTAGTTGGGATGATCGATTCCCAGCGAGAGCGCGGCGCCCGCGCGCAGCCGCGCAATCATTTCCGGGGTCAGGTCGAAACGCAGGAAGTGCACCGAAGAGGTCTTGTCTTCGTTTTCGCGCTCCAAATCCTCGTCGGCAATCGCGTACACCGCGCTGGAGCCCTCCGCCCGGACCCAGACGCGGTCTTCGATGCCGATCAGCCGAGCGAGCATGCGCCGGCGCTCTTCGACCTCGGGATACTCGAGCAGCATGGTGGCCTTCCAGTTGGAACCGTCGGGCACGAGCGGGTTGTATGCGTCCAGCTCGTCCTGGATGCCGTCGGCCTCGAAGATGCGCTCGGCCCGCAGCATCTCCTGGATCTGATAGCGCATCGTCAGCTCGTCTTCGAACACGAGGGTCACGTTCGGGCCGATTGCGACGGTTCGATGCTTCTTGTGCGCCAACACCTTGTTGCGAAACTCGGTGCGCGCGCCGGCATAGGCTTCCAGAGTCATCAGGCTTTCGCGGGTGATCTTTCCCATGAGATTGTCCTCGGTGTGATACGCCACGCGGCCCTGTCGCCGCCTGGGCCTCGCTGACCGCAATTGATTCGTTGCCTCAGTAAGAAATATGACCGAAATCCGCCTTCCGGTAGGCTGCCAGGGGTGAGCGCACCGCAAACAACGCGGTGCTAGAGGCCGTATGCCTTGCGCAGCAGCGTGAGCGGATGCGCCTTGGTCGGCGCCTCAACGCCGATCCCCTGGCAGATCTGACGGCCGGCAATGGCGCAATCGGAGCTGATGTAGTCCGCTTTGGCTTCACCCATCTGCCGGAATACCGGCCGGCCGATCTTCATCGACGTCTCGAAGTACTCCTTCTTCACCCCCCAGGTGCCGTCGTGGCCGGAACAGCGCTCGACCATCTGCACTTCGGTGCCGGGCACGAGCTTGAGCACGTCGCGGGTCTTGTGGCCCATGTTCTGCACCCGCAGGTGGCACGGCACGTGGTAGGCGACGCGCCCCAGCTCGTTCTTGAAGTCGGTCTCGAGCAACCCGTCCCGGTGGCGCAGAAGCAGGTATTCGAACGGATCGTACATCGCCTCGGCAACCGCCGCCGCGTCTGGGTCATCCGGGTACATCAACGGCAGCTCCTGCTTGAACATCAGCGTGCAGGACGGCACCGCGGTGAGGATCGCGTAACCTTCTCGCGCCAGTTTCGCAAGCACCGGGATATTGCGTTCCTTGTTGCGCGCCACCGCTGCGAAATCCCCCAGCTCGAGTTTCGGCATCCCGCAGCACACTTCGTCCTCGATCAATACGGTCGGGATGTGGTTGTGGCCGAGCACCGCGAGCAGGTCGTGGCCGATCTCGGGCTCGTTGCAGTTGATGTAGCAGGTCGCGAACAGCGCAACCTTGCCGGGACAGGCGCCTGCGCTGCCCGCGGCAGTGCCGCTTTGGGGCTTGGCCGCCGCTCGAAACTTGCGGCTCGTGTAAGGCGGCAGCTCCCGCTCACGGTGCACGCCGATCGCCTTCTCCATCAGCGCGCGTGCTAGCGGCATGCGGTTCGCGGTATTCACGATCTGCGCCACGACCGGAATGGATGCGAGCTTGCCGACCGCATCGGTACTGGTGAGCAGACGATCGCGCAGCGACGCACCCGATTTTTTGAACTTGACACCCTTGGCGCGCAGCATCAGATGCGGAAAATCGATGTTGAGCGGGTGCGGCGGCACATAGGGACACTTGGTCATGAAGCACATGTCGCACAGGTAGCACTGGTCCACGACTTCCCAGTAGCGCGACTTCTCCACTCCGTCCAGCTCGCCGCTCGGCCCTTCGTCGATCAGATCGAACAGATGCGGAAAAGCATTGCACAGGTTGAAGCAGCGCCTGCAGCCATGACAGACGTCGTATACCCGGTGCAGCTCCTCGAACAGCCGGGCCTCGTCGTAGAACTCGGGGTTGCGCCAGTCGAGCGGGTGGCGCTTGGGCGGTTCGAGATTGCCTTCCCTGACCGTCATGGCGGCACGTTCCCTTCGAAATGTAATGCAGCGAGCCAAAAGAAACGGGGTGGCCGATGAGCGCACGCCCATCGGTCACCCCGGAGGATCGGACGCCTAGTCGGCGAGCGCGTCCAGCGCCTTCTGGAACCGATTGGCGTGCGAGCGCTCGGCTTTCGCCAGGGTCTCGAACCAGTCGGAAATTTCGCTGAAGCCTTCGTCGCGTGCGGACTTGGCCATGCCCGGGTACATGTCGGTGTACTCGTGCGTTTCACCCGCGATCGACGCTTTCAGATTCTCGCGCGTGCGGCCGATCGGCAGATCGGTGGCGGGATCGCCGCAAGCCTCGAGGTACTCGAGATGACCGTGAGCATGTCCCGTTTCGCCCTCGGCAGTAGAGCGGAACACCGCGGCCACGTCGTTCTGACCTTCCACGTCGGCCTTGGCGGCGAAGTAAAGGTAACGGCGGTTCGCTTGCGATTCGCCGGCGAATGCCGCCTTGAGGTTTTCGTGCGTCTTGGTTCCTTTCAGTTGCATCGTCCTCTCCTTCGATTGGCTGCGTTGTCACCGCGCTGCTTCGCCGCAATGCTGCGGGCGGCGAAATAACGAAGATCAATTTAGACTGATTCTAAATCTGCGCCTGGAGTGCGTCAATGCGCCCGGCCCTGCGCTATGGATACAGTCAGAATCGTGAACAGAGTGGCCGCGGTGCAATGACGAACCGCGCCGCGTTCCTCGGCCTTGCGCACGGTGCGCGCCAGTGCTGCGCTCTCGCCCCGATGCCCGCGGCTAGGCGCTGCCGGTGCTCGCCGGCTCCTTGATCGGAACGGGGACGCCATTCGCGGCGCGTTCCCCATGCCCGGCTTTGCGTGCGCCGCGTGAGCGCTCGACATAACGGCTCAGCTCGTTCAGCGCGCGCTGGTAGACCTCGCGCTTGAACTCGATCACCGATTCCAGCGGTATCCAGTAGCTGTTCCAGCGCCAGGCGTCGAACTCCGGGCGTCCGGATGCGCGCAGCTGCACATCGCAGTCGCGTGCAACGAACCGCAGCAGGTACCAGATCTGCTTTTGCCCGCGATAGTTGCCGCGCCAGTCGCGCTTGATCCATTGATCGGGCACATCGTAGCGCAGCCAACCCCGGGTGCGGCCCAGGATGCGCACGTGATGTGGTACGAGACCGACTTCCTCGTTGAGCTCGCGGAACATCGCCTGCTCAGGCGATTCCCCGTGCTTGATGCCGCCTTGCGGGAATTGCCACGCGTGCTGGTTGACACGCTTGCCCCAGAACACCTCGTTGCGCTGGCTGAGGATGATGATTCCCACATTCGGGCGATAACCATCCTTGTCGATCATTTAAACACCCGCAAAATGCCTCTCTGGCGAGGATTCTTCCACAAATCGGACGGCGGCGAAAGGCGACAGCCGGTGCAGCTCAAGTCCACGACGGCATTGCGCCCAGGCGCAATCCGACGGTATCGCAGGCGTTCATCTGCCTCAGCCCTTCCACGAAGCGAGGGAATTCGAGTCCGAACCGCTCCTGCAGGCTCCCCGCGTGCTCGCGCAGCTCCGCCCAGCGCAGGCGCCGCGGTACGGCGGCGAACGCGAACACGATGACGTTGCCCGGCCGCTCGGCGGGCAGACAAAGGCAGCACCCGTCGAAGGCGCGGTCGATCGCCTGCAGGTTGCGGTCGAACGCACGGTCGCTCGACCACAGATTCATCGCCAGCACTCCGGAGGGCGAAAGGGCGGCCCGGGCGGCCTGGAAAAACGCTTCGGTCGCAAACGACGCCGCCAGCGAGCGGCCATCGTAGGCGTCGATCAACATGACCTCTCCGGGCTCCTGCTGCTGGCCGATCAATTGCGCGCCATCGCCGATGACGATGGACAGGCGCGCGCACTCGCGCGGCAGGGCGAAATACGTGTGCGCGACCTCGACCACTTCGCGCTTGATCTCCACGACGCGCAGCCGCGTCTCGGGCATCGAACGGTAGATGAATTTCGCCAGCGACCCGCCGCCGAGTCCGACCAGGAGTGCGCAACGCGGCGGCGGCACGAACAGCAGAAATCCCATCATCGCGCGGGTGTAGGACAGCTCCAGCGCGTCCGGCCGGTCGACCCGCATGGCGCTTTGCACGGTGTCGGAATCCAGGTGCAGCGTTCGCACGCCGTGGCGCTCGCGCACCTCGATGCCGTCGCCGCGGTACAGCAGTGGCGCGCCCCAGATTCGACCCAAGACCCCAAGCATGCGCTGCTCGCACTGGCTCCCTGATGGGTCCGGTTAGAATAATTGCTTTTGTCCGCCGGCAATAGCCAATGCGAGTCTCCCGCCTGTTTCTGTCGACACTCAAGGAAGCGCCTGCCGAGGCCGAGCTGGTCAGCCATCGGCTGATGTTGCGCGCCGGGCTGATCCGCCGTCTGGCGAGCGGTCTCTATACCTGGTTGCCTCTGGGGCTGCGCGTGCTGCGCAAGATCGAAGCCATCGTGCGCCGGGAGATGAACGCTGCCGGCGCGGTGGAGCTCCTGATGCCCGCCATCCAGCCTGCGGAACTGTGGCAGGAGTCAGGACGCTGGGAGCAGTACGGCCCCGACCTGTTGCGGCTCAAGGACCGGCACGAGCGCGACTTCTGCGTCGGTCCCACGCACGAGGAAGTCGTGAGCGACCTGGTGCGCAGGGAAGTGAAGAGCTACCGGCAGCTCCCGGTCGTCGTCTACCAGATCCAGACCAAGTTCCGGGACGAGATCCGGCCGCGCTTCGGCGTCATGCGCGCGCGCGAGTTCATCATGAAGGATGCATACTCGTTCCATGCCGACAAGGCCGGGCTCGATCTCACCTACCAGGACATGTACCAGGCGTACTCGCGCGTGTTCACTGGCCTGGGCTTGCGCTTTCGCGCCGTGGCTGCCGACACCGGTGCGATCGGCGGAACCGGTTCACACGAATTTCACGTGCTCGCCGATTCCGGCGAGGACGCCATCGCCTACTGCCCGAATTCGGACTACGCCGCCAATGTCGAGCTGGCGGAGGCGGTTGCGCCGGCCGAATCGCGGCCGCAACCGCAGGAAGCCCTGCGCAAGGTCGCCACGCCGGGCAAGAGGACCTGCGAGGCGGTGTGCCAGCTGCTCGGCTGTGAGCTCCGCCGCAGCATCAAGGCGATCATGGTGCACGCGCACGGGAAGCTCGCGATGCTGCTGCTGCGTGGCGACCATACGCTGAACGAGATCAAGGCGGCGAAGCTTCCCGATCTCGCCGGAATGCGGCTGGCAACCGAGGACGAAATCCGTACGGCGATTCGCACACCTCCCGGTTTCATCGGACCCGTGGGATTGGATGGCTCCATTCCCGTCATAGCGGATCGCAGCGCCGCCAGCCTGGCGGACTTTGTCTGCGGGGCCAACGAGCCCGATTTTCACCTGGCCGGCGTCAACTTCGGCCGCGACCTGCCCGAGCCTGCCACTGTGGCCGACATCCGCAACGTGGTTGCCGGCGATCCCAGTCCGGACGGCAAGGGAGCCCTCGAAATCTGCCGCGGCATCGAGGTCGGCCACATCTTCCAGTTGCGGAAGAAATACTCGGAAGCCATGAACGTCGCCTTCCTGGACGAGGCGGGCAAGCTGCAAACCATGGAAATGGGCTGCTATGGCATCGGTGTCACCCGCATCGCCGCCGCCGCGATCGAGCAAAATAACGATTCCCGCGGCATTATTTTCCCGGCTGCGATCGCGCCGTTCCAGGTGGCGGTGGTGCCGATCGGAGCCGCCAAGAATGCCGCGGTCCGGGCGGCGGCGGAGCGGGTGCACGACGACCTGGCGGCCGCCGGTGTCGAAGTGCTGCTCGACGATCGCGACGAACGGCCCGGGGTGATGTTCGCCGATATGGACCTGATCGGCATTCCGTATCGGATCGTGGTCGGGGAACGGGGTCTTGCGGCTGGCCAGGTCGAATTCAAGGGCCGGCAGGAAGACAAGGCGGCTGCCGTGGCGGTCGCCGAGGTAGTCGACTATACTCGGGCGCGAATCGTGGCGCCTCGCTAGCAACACCTATTTTTCTTTTTTTGCCTTGTCGGAGATGAACGCGTTCAACCGCGCAGGCGCCATGTTGCGTGCCGCGATCCTGCTTATCGCGGCTGCCTTCCATGCCGGCGAAGCGCATTCCGGCCCGCAAATGTACGAGCCGCTTTCGGCAAGCGCCCGGCATGCGCTGCAGAAGGCGGTTTCCGACCAGGCGGTCGAAGGCAGCTCTTTCCAGTCCCGGCAACAGGCGCGGACTTGGATACTCGCCATGTCGCCCCGGCTGCAGAAGAAGCTGCCGGATTCGGTGGCGCGCATCGAATTCCTGCGCACGGTGCACTACGAAGCGACGCGAGCCGGACTCGATCCGCAGCTGGTGCTGGCGGTGATCCAGGTCGAGAGCAACTTTCGCAAGTACGCGGTTTCCACGGCCGGCGCCCGCGGCTACATGCAGGTCATGCCGTTCTGGCTCGACCTCATCGGAACTGCGGAGCACAACCTGTTTCACCTGCGCACCAACCTGCGCTATGGCTGCCTGATCCTGCGCCATTACCTGGACATCGAGCGCGGCAACCTCACGCGCGCGCTCGGCCGCTACAACGGCAGTCTCGGCAAGCTCTGGTATCCGTCGCTGGTGCAAACCGCGTGGAAGAACGCCTGGCAGTATGCCGAGCCGATTGCCCCGACGACCGCGGGCGTTGCCAACGTCGGCGGGCGCGGCGAGACGCCGGTCACGCCCGTGCCGGCTGTGACAGCGACGGTTCTGCGGCGTTAGCCGGATCGTTCCCGTTCGACAGGGCCCCCAGGGGGACGTCGAGCTCCTGTTCCACCTGCGCAAGCAATCCGCCGGCAGCGCGAACCAGCTCGCCATCGCCCGCCTGCGCTTCGTAGCTGCGCACGCCAAGCAGCCGGTACAACTCCACCAGTCGCAGCGTTTGCAGATCGCGCACCAGTACCCAACCCGCCGGCTCGACCCGGCGCGCCCAGCCCGGCGCATTCATCGTCTCGAGCAATTGTTCTACTTCCTCTTCCGGGATCCCGGAGCGGGCGACCAGCTGCGAGACCGTCGGTGTTTGCGATTGCAGGCGCGCCTCGTGCAGCAACTCGATCAGACGCAGCGCCCGGTACAACGCGCCGCCATCGCCGAATAGCGGTTGCCGCGCCCCCATGCGCCAATGCGGCAGCACGGCGACCACGACTGCGCCGAGCAGAACGACCAGCCATGACAGATAGATCCACAACAGAAAGATCGGG
The DNA here is from genome assembly GCA_009377585.1 of Betaproteobacteria bacterium. Taxonomy (NCBI): domain Bacteria; kingdom Pseudomonadati; phylum Pseudomonadota; class Betaproteobacteria; species Betaproteobacteria bacterium. The sequence goes on along the minus strand of WHTS01000007.1, from coordinate 1,537 downwards.
ATGGTGGCGAAGGTTCCGTAGATGAGGTCGTAGGTCGGAAACAGCATCACGTACACGCCGAAGCCGCGCTTCATCACTTCGAAGCCGACCGCCGCGGTAATCCCGCCCACCAGCGCATCCTTCACGAGCACCCGGCGGTTCGGAATCATGATGTAGAGCAGCGCAAAAGCCGCGCCATTGAGCACGATCGGCAGGAGCTTGAGCAGTAGCTCCTGCGCGCCCCGCACGCCGCTGACCGATTGCATCGATTCCGTCACCAACCAGGAGGTGAGCGACAGGCTGGCGCCGATCAGCAAGGGCCCCACCGTGATGGTCGTCCAGTACATCACCAGCCGCTGCACGACCGAGCGGTTCCGGCGCGCACGCCAGATGCCGTTGAACACGCGCTCGATGTTCACCATCAGCATGAGCGCAGTCACCGCCAGGAAGATCAGGCCCACCGCGGTGAGCTTGCCGGCGTTGTCCGAAAATTGCTGCATGTATACCGTGATCACCTTGCCGCTCACTTCGGGCACCAGGGTCGTAAGAAGAAACACCTTGAAGGCGTTGGACCAATCCTGGAACATTGGAAAGGCGGCGAACAGGGTGAGCGCGATGGTGAACAGCGGCACCAGCGCGAGCAGTGTCGTGAAAGTCAGGTTGCCGGCGACCTGAACGCAGCGGTCATCGGCAAAGCGGGCCGCGACCAGCCGCGCGAATTGGCTGCCGCGCCGCAGTGCGTTGTCGATCCGTGGGAGCATGCGCGAAGTACCCTGTTGCTATAATCATAGCGGCATTGCATCCGCACAAGCCGCGCGACATGCGCTTTGTGCAGGGCGTGCGACGAGCGCTTTGTGCAGGGCGCACGCAGCCGAACGACCTGTCGAGCGTGCGCTGCCCTCCTGTAGAGCTCTCTATACCACTCGGTGATGCCTGCCCGGCGAGAAAATCCTGCTTTGAACGACATCCTGGTGCTCTATTACAGCCGCTCCGGCAAGGTCGATCGGCTGGCTCACATGATCGCGCACGGGATCGAGCAGGTTGCGGGGGCGCGAGCACGTATCCGCACCGTGCCGCCGGTGTCACCGGTGTGCGAGCAAACCGAGCCGGCCGTGCCGGCAAGCGGAGCGCCATACGCGCAACTGAGCGATCTGGAGCAATGTTCAGGCCTTGCGCTCGGATCGCCCACGCGCTTCGGCAACATGGCCGCGCCGCTGAAGCACTTTCTCGATTCCACCGGTGTGCTGTGGACGCGAGGTGCATTGGCCGGCAAGCCCGCGGCCTTGTTCACTTCCACCGCGACCCTGCATGGCGGGCAGGAAACCACATTGCTTTCGATGATGATGCCGCTGCTGCATCATGGGATGATCATCGTCGGCGTGCCATATACCGAAGCGGCTCTGACGAACACCGCCTCGGGCGGAACGCCTTATGGCGCGACGCACGTCGCCGGCCGCGACAACGAGCGCGCGCTCACCGAGGACGAAAAAAGCTTGTGCCTGGCGCTGGGCCGGCGGCTGGCGGAAGTCGCGCTCAAGTTGTCCGCGTGAGACGCTAG